>DASTHD010000180.1:0-6338 GCA_035605555.1 Gaiellaceae bacterium | reverse complement strand
CTTGGCCTCCGCCCTCGCCCATTCCAGGAAGCCTCAACTGCAGCAGCGGTACCGCCTAGAAAAGCTCTTTCCGCCGGCCGTCGGGCTGCTCGCGGCCGCCGTTCTCTGGGCGCTGGACTTCCTCTTCGTCGCCGACGGGTCGTCGGCGGCGCTCCTGGCCCTCCCGATCTGGCTCGCCGTCGGAGCCGCCGTGGGCTGGCTCGTCGGGTCCTGGCGAGCGCGAACGCGGGAGCAGCGACTGGCCGAGGCCCGCCTGGGTGCGGTGGAGAACGCCACGGGCGACGCAGTCCTGCGGACCGACGCGGACGGACTGATCGCGGCATGGAGCCCGGCCGCCAAGGCGATCTACGGCTATGGCAGCGGGGACATCGTCGGCCTCCCGCTGGCTGAGCTCTTCCCGGGAGCGGACGCGGGGACGTTTCTCGACGGCCGGCACCTGAAAGGCGACGTCGTCGAGCAGCGCCGTCGCGACGGCTCCGTCTTCTCCGCCCTCGTCACCGTGATCCCGACCGGCGACGAGGACGAGGAGTCGCTGGAGGCGGTGATCGTCGCTCGCGACGTGGGCGAGGTACGGCGCATCCGCGACGAGCTCCGCAACGCCGACACGAGGTTCCGCTCGCTGACCGAGCACCTGCCGCTCGTCACCTACGTCCAGTCCGCCGGTCGCGAGCGCGAGACGACCTACGTGAGCGAGCAGATCGATCGCCTGCTCGGCTACACCCGCGAGGAGTGGTTGCACGATCCCGGCCTCTTCCTCCGGCTCGTGCACCCGGACGACCGGGACGAGGTTGCCGCGGCACGCGACGCCGTCGAAGAGCCGAACGGCCTCCGCACGACCTACCGCATGGTCGGCCGGGACGGACGCGTCGTCTGGGTGAGGGAGGAGGCGGTGACTGTGCTCGACGAGTCAGGTCACCCACTCTGCATCCAGGGCTACCTGCAGGACGTGAGCGAGCGGCGGTCAGCGGCCGAACAGCGAAACGAGCTGCGGGCGGCGCACGCGGCCGCGGGCGAGGAGGTCCGCTACCGCCAGGCCAAGATCGACTTCCTCGCCGAGGCCGCGTCGGTACTGTCCTCGTCCGCCGAGGTGAGCTCGACGGTCCGACAGGTCGCGGCGCTCGCCGTCCGGGACCTCGCCGAGTGGTGCGTGGTCGACGAGCTCCACGAAGAGGGGACCGTGACCCGGCTGGCCGCTGAGCACGAGCCGTCGACGGCATCGTCGCCGGAGCCCGACCTCGATCCCGAGCCGCCCGTCGCCGACCTGATCCGCGGGCGGCGCCCGGTCGTCGCCGACACGTACATCCGCCTGCCGCTGATGTCGCGCGGCCACCGCCCGGTCGGCGCGCTCACGCTGATCCGAGGCGAACACGCGCCTCCCTACGGGCTCGACGACCTGCCCTGGGCGAAGGCCCTGGCGGGGATGATCGCGGTCGCGATCGACAACTCGCGGCTGTTCGTGGAGGTCGAGGCGCGGCAGGACGCGGGCGAGGTGCTCAGCCACGTCGGCGACGGCGTCTTCATGCTCGACCGCAACGGGCTGATCCGGCAGTGGAACCCGACCGCGGCGGAGATCACCGGGATCTCCGTCGAGCGGGCGCAGACCAAGTCGGCCGCGGAAACGATCGCGGGCTGGCAGGAGCTCGCCGAGCGGATCCCGGTCGGCACCACGAAGGAGCGCGTCCGGCCGCTCACGCTGCCACTCGAGACCGACCGCGGCGAGCGCTGGATCTCGATCGCCGGCGTGGAGTTTCCGGGCGGCACCGTCTACGCCTTCCGCGACATCACGGAGGAGCACCAGCTGGAGGAGCTCAAGGCGGAGTTCATCGCGACGGCCTCCCATGAGCTGCGGACGCCGCTCGCGGCCGTGTACGGCGCGGCGCAGACGCTGCGGCGGCACGACTTCGCGCTCGACGCCGCTGGGCGCGACCGCTTCATCTCGTTGATCGTCGACGAGTCCGATCGGCTCGCCAACATCGTGAACCAGATCCTGCTTGCGAATCAGCTCGAGGTCGGCCGGGTCGACCTCGAGACGGAGCCGTTCGACGCCGCCGAGCTCGTCGAACGGGTCGTCGAGACGAGGAAGACCCACGCGCCGTCGAACATCACGCTCGAGGTCGAGGCCGAACCTGGGCTCCCGGCGGTTGCTGCCGACAAGGACCGGGCGCAGCAGGTGCTCGTGAACCTCGTCGAGAACGCCGTCAAGTACTCGCCCGACGGCGGCCGCATCCGGGTCGGTGCGGACCCAGGCGACGGAGCCGTGGTCTTCCGCGTCGTCGACGAGGGCATGGGCATTCCCGCGGACGAGCAGGAGAAGATCTTCGAGAAGTTCTACCGCCTCGACCCGAACATGACCCGGGGCATCGGCGGCACGGGCCTGGGCCTCTACATCTGCAGCGAGCTCGTCGAGCGGATGGGCGGGACGATCTGGCTCGAGTCGGAGGAGGGCAAGGGCTCGTCGTTCTACTTCCAGCTGCCGAGCATCGGCGCGCACCCCGTGCTGCCGAGGGCGCGGGAGCTCGAGGAGCAGGCGCAGGCGCAGGACCTCACCGGCTAGGTCGTATGCGAACATACGTTCGTGCCGAGCGGCGCGAACATTCTCCATGCCGACCTCGACGCCTTCTTCGCGTCGGTCGAGCAGCGGGACGACCCGGCGCTACGCGAGAAGCCGGTGATCGTCGGCGGTGGGGTCGTGCTCGCGGCGAGCTACGAGGCGAAGGCGTTCGGGATCGAGACGGCGATGGGCGGAAGGCGCGCCCGGCGGCTGTGCCCGCACGCGATCGTCGTGCCGGCGCGCTTCTCCGCCTACGCCGAGGCGAGCAAGGCGGTTTACGAGGTCTTCGACGACATGTCGCCTTTGGTGGAGGGGCTGTCGATCGACGAGGCATTCCTCGACGTGCGCGGGATGGAGCGGATCGCGGGCACGCCGGTCGAGATCGCGGCGCGGTTGCGGCGCCGGGTCCTGGAGGAGGTCGGGCTGCCGTTGACGGTAGGGGTCGCGCGGACGAAGCACCTCGCGAAGGTGGCGAGCGGCGTCGCCAAGCCTGACGGCCTGCTCGTGGTGTCCCCGGATCGCGAGCTCGACTTCCTCCACCCGCTGCCTGTGGAGCGGCTCTGGGGCGTGGGGGACAAGACGGCGGCGAAGCTGCGCGGCGCCGGAATCCGCACCGTCGGCCAGGTCGCGTGGGTCGAGGAACGGGAGCTCGTCCGCCTGCTCGGGCGGGCAGCGGGACACCACCTCCACGCGCTGGCCCACAACCGCGACCCGCGGCCGGTTCAGCGCGGCCGCCGGCGCGGCTCGATCGGCTCCCAACGGGCCCTCGGCCGAGCTCGGAAGCCGAGGTCGCCGCGCGAGATCGAGACGGTGCTCTACGGGATCGTCGACCGCGTCACTAGGCGGATGCGCAAGGCCGAGCGCGTCGGCCGCACGGTCGTCCTGCGCCTGCGGTTCGACGACTTCACGCGCGTGACGCGCTCGCACACCCTGGCGAGGCCCACAGCGGAGACCTGGGCGATCCTCGTCACCGCCCGCTGGCTCCTCGAAACGGCGCTGCCGCTGATCGAGCGCCGGGGCCTGACGTTGATCGGACTCAGCGTCGCGGAGCTCGAGAACGCGGACGCCGTCCAACTGCGGCTCCCGCTCCAGCCGCACGGCAGCGCGCTGGACGCAGCTCTCGACGCAGTCCGGGAGAGGTTCGGCCCGAAGGCGATCACGCGCGGCGTGCTGCTCGGCCGCAGCGACGGCTGGACGCCGCCGCTGCTCCCGGACTGAAGTAGGCACTCTCTCGGTGTGCGACGAAGCAGGCAGCGGACGCACGCGGAGCGGCTCGCGAGCCGCGACGGCTACTTCGCGCCGGAGAGTGTGATCCGAAGGGTTGGCAACACACCGCTGACCCCGTTCCTGGGCGGAGGTCCGGCGGTGCTCCTCCAGGTGGCTCACCCGCTCGTCGCCGCCGGCGTCGCTCAGCACTCCGACTTCCGCCGCGACCTCTGGCGCAGGTTGGTGCGCACCCTCCGGGCCCTCTACCTGATCACCTACGGCACGAAGGCGGAGGCAGAGCGGGCGGGCGAGGCCGTGAAGAGCGTCCACGCCTGTGTCCGCGGCGAGACGGACGTCCAGCTCGGCTGCTTCCCGCCGGGAACTTGCTACTCGGCCTCCGACCCCGGGCTGATGCTCTGGGTGCACGCCACGCTGGTCGAGGCCTCCCTCCGCGTCTACCAGCGGTTCGCGCGCCCGCTCTCGAGGGAGGAGCAGGAGCGCTACTACCGGGAGATGGCGGTCGTCGCCCGCCTCTTCGGCACCCCCGCCTCCGTGATCCCGCCGTCGCTCGCCGAATTCCGCGACTACTTCGAAGCCCAGATTGTCGGCGAGACGATCTCCGTCACCGCGCCGGCGCGAGAGGTGGCCGCGGCGATCATCGAAGCGCCCCTGCCGGCTCCGATGCGCGTGCTGGTTCCGGCGCACCGGCTGGCGACGGCGGGTCTGCTCCCGCCGCGGCTCCGCGAGGAATACGGACTGCGCTGGAGCCCGCTCCACGAGCTCGCGCTCCCGCTCGCGGCCCGGTCGCTCCGGCTGACGACGCCGGCCCTGATCGCCGCGTCACGCTTCGCGCCGCTACCGCGCGAGCTCGCCGCCTAGCTCACCAGGCGGTCGGCTTCTCCGGTTGGTACAGCCAGACGTCGAAGAAGTTGTCGAGCTGCTGCGCCGAGATCTGCTCCGCGAGCGCCACGAACGCCGACGTGCTCACGTTGCCATAGCGGTTCCGCGTCGCCCAGGTGCGCAGGAGCTGGAAGAAGTCGTCGTCGCCGATCTTCTGTCGGAGCGCCTGCAGCGTCATCGCGCCGCGGTCGTAGATCGTCCCGTTGAAGAGGTCGGCCGGATCACCGGGGTCGCCCGGCGGCGGCTCCCAGAACCAGGTCTGCTGCGCCGGCACGTTGTAGTTGTTCTCGAAGTACTTCTGCGCCGTCTTTTGGCCTGTGTGCTCGCTCCAGATCCACTCGGACCAGGTGGCGAAGCCCTCGTGCAGCCAGATGTCGGGCCAGGTCGTCAGCGTCACCGAGTCGCCGAACCACATGTGCGAGAGCTCGTGCGCGACGGTCGTCTCGTCCGGCATCCGGTCGTAGACGGGCTTCGTCTGCGTCTCGAGCGAGTAGCCGACGACCTTGGCGTCGTCAGCGATCGAGCCGACGGCGTTGAACGGGTACGCCCCGTAGATCGACTCGTAGAACTGCACGATCTCGGGAAGCTTCCGGAAGACGTTGCCCGCCGGCAGGGTCGGGTCGATTGCGACGTAGGAGGGGATGTTCCCGACCTTCGAGATGTCGAGGTTGAAGCGGCCGAGCGTCGCGGTCGAGAGGTACGGCGCCATCGGGTCGGTCTCGCGCCAGACCCAGGTGGTCTTGCCGCCGGCGGTCTGACTCGAAAGGAGCACGCCGTTCGCCATCGCGGTCAGTCCGGCGGGGACGGTGATGCTGAAGTCGTACGTCGCCTTGTCGCGGGGGTTGTCGTTCACCGGGTACCAGGCGGGCGCGCCCTGCGGCTCGCCGACGACGAACGCGCCATCGTCGGTCGGCACCCAGCCCACGAGCGACTCGTCAGGGTCGGTGACGACGGCTGGCGTCCCGGCGTAGTCGACCGTGACAGTGAAGGTGCTGCCGCTGCGGATTCCGGCCGCGGGCGTGATCATGAGCTCCTGGCCGTCGCGGGCCTGCGACGCCGCCGCGCCGTTTACGAGTAGGCGCGAGATCGTGAACCCGCGTAGGTCGAGGTTGAAGCGGGAGAGGTCCTGCGTCGCACGGGCTGTGATCACCGCGGTGCCGGCGAGGTGGTTCGACGCCTGGTCGTAGTCGAGCGTCAGCGAGTAGTGCGAGACGTCGTAGCCGCCGTTCCCCGCCTTCGGGAAGAACGGGTCGCCGAGGCCGGCGGAGCCGGGCGTGAAGTTGACGGCGCCGGCGGTCCCGGCGGCGACGAGCAGGAAGGTGGCGGCGACAATCGTGGCGCGCCGGATTCGCTTCAGCATCTCAACTCTCCCCCTAGGTGCTTGCGAATGCGCGGAGCATAGGCGGGAACGCGTGTGGATGACGGTACGCTGACCATCCTGGTCGAAGAGGCTCGCCTCGAGGATGTCGGTTCCGGCGTTGCGCCGGTGAGCGACGGCTGGTTCGTCGTCAACACGCGCGACGCGGCCTGGCTGACGAACGACGACTTCGGAGCGAGGTGTGTCTTCGAGGGCGGCATGCCCGTGCTGCGGAAGCGGCAGGAGCTTCCCGCACACAGGTTCGACCAGCTAGGGATCAGCCTGCAGGTGCTCCAGCCGGGGCAGCCGAGCGGCCTCTACCAC
>DASTHD010000146.1:0-25655 GCA_035605555.1 Gaiellaceae bacterium | reverse complement strand
GACGACTACCGCGCGTTTCTGGAGCGTCGAGGGCTCAAGACCCGCCCTGGCCCCGTGATCGACGAGCGCGGGACGGTGCTCGGGACGCACGCGGGGTTCTGGGGCTTCACGCCCGGCCAGCGGAAGGGTCTCGGCGTCTCTGCCGGATCCAAGCTCTACGCGATCGGGACCGTCCCGCAGCGGAACGCGGTCGTGGTCGGGCCGCGGGAGTCGCTCGCGCGGCGCTCGGTAAGCGCCTCGGGACGGCTCTTCGCGGATGTGTCGCGCGCCGACGTCAAGCTCCGCTACCGCTCGCCGGCGGCTCCCGGCCGGGTCGTGCGGAGCAACCGGGGTTTCCGGGTCATGCTCGACGAGCCTGCGTATGGCGTCGCGCCGGGCCAGGCGGCCGTGCTCTACGTCGGCGACGTCGTCGTCGGGGCGGGTCGAGTGACATCCGCCCGCATCGGCTAGCGTCTCGAATCCGTTCTGGAGGGGAAAGTTGCAGATGACGGATCGGATCACGCTGACGATGCCGCGCGAGCGGCCGTACTTCGGGGTCGCGCGCCTCGTCCTGGGCGGGCTCGCCGCGCGGCTGGACGTGACGGTGGAGAGTCTCGACGAGCTCGAACTGGCGCTCGACGGGCTGCTCGAACGCCACGACGGGGCGGAGGAGATCACGGTGGCGCTCGAGGTCGACGGCGACGTCCTGCACACGAAAGTCGGTCCCTACAGGGATCGGATGATCCGCGGTGAGCTCGAAGGCGAGCCCGGGGAGTCGATGAGCCTGCGGCGGCTGCTCGATGCGGTGGTCGACCGCTACGAGATCGCGGACGGTGACGGCGGGGTCTGGGTCGATCTGCAGAAGCGATTCGAGCGGACGTGATGGCGAGCGACGACAAGATTCTCCTGCGGCGGTACCACGAGGAGGGCGATCTCGCCGCCCGCGAGGAGCTGATCGAGCGCTACATGTCGCTCGTCCGCTCGCTGGCGCGGCGGTACTCGTACCGCGGCGAGCAGCTCGACGATCTGATCCAGATCGGGGCGATCGGCCTGATCAAGGCGATCGACCGCTTCGACCTCTCGCGGAACGTCGAGCTCACGACCTATGCGACGCCGAACATCATCGGCGAGATCAAGCGGCACTTCCGCGACAAGGGCTGGTCGGTGCGGGTGCCGCGCGGGCTCCAGGAGCTGAACGTCCAGATCTCCAAGCTGATCGAGCAGCTGACGGTCCAGCTGAGCCGCTCGCCGACGATCGCGGAGCTGGCGGAGGCGGCGGGCGTCGAGGAGGAGGCGGTGCTCGAGGCGCTCGAGAGCGGCCGGGCCTACAGCTCCGTTTCCCTCTCACCGGGCGCGAACTCCGACGAGGACGGCGAGCTCGATCCGCTCGAGTCCCTCGGGTCGGAGGACTTCGAGTACGAGCTCTCGGAGGACCGCGCAGTGCTCGCGCCGGGGTTCAAGGTCCTCGACCAGCGCGAGCGCCGGATCCTCCACCTGCGGTTCTTCAGCGGTCTTACGCAGTCGCAGATCGCAGAGCAGATCGGGATCTCGCAGATGCACGTCTCGCGGCTGATCAGGCGATCACTGGAGAAGATCAGGGAAGAGATCGCCGAGGAGTCCGAAGTAGCGTAGAGCTCGTGCACGTTCGGGCATGGGGCTCGCCGGAAGGGCGGCCGCTCGTCTTCTGGCATGCGCTCGGGGCGCTGACCTCGGGCGCCTACCTGACCGAGGTTGCGCCTGCGCTGACCGAGGCGGGCTTCTGGCTGATCGCGCCAGACGCCCCTGGTTTCGGTCAATCGCCCGCGCTGGCGCCGGAGGCCTACCGGACCGAGGCTGTCGTCGAACTCGTCGAGGGCGTGCTGGACGAGCGCGGGATCGAGCGTGCCGTCTTGATGGGGCACTCATGGGGCGGGACCGTCATGACGGCGTTCGCCTCTGCCCACCCGGAGCGCGTCGAGGGGCTGGTGCCGGTCGATTCCGGCCATGCTGACTACCAGGATCAGCCGTCGTTTCCGCACGGCAAGTCGTTCGAGGGTCTCGTTGCTATGTACTCCCAGCCCGAGCGCAGCGTGCGGACGACGGCGGAGGACTTCGAGCGAGACGTGGAGGCTGAGGTGGGGCGGGCGCCGACGCCGGAGCTGCTGGAAGCCTTCCGCGCGGGCCTGCGCGAGGAGAACGGGGAGCTCGTCGGCATTCCGACTCCGGAGGCGCGGGCATCGGCGATGGCGGGGTTGATGGATACCCGCGTGAGCGCGAGCTGGCCGGCGATCGCGGAGGCCGGTATTCCGATCCTGTTGCTCCTGGCGACCGAGCCGGCGGAGACGCGTGAGCAGAACGAGGCTGCGGCCGCAGCGTTCGTGCAGCGCTTCCCCGACGCGGAGCTGCGGTTTTTCGAGGGCGCCGGCCACGACTTGTTCGCCGACGCAGGCCCGGAGCTCGCGCAAGTGGTGGCCGAGTGGGGCGGGCGGCTTTCTCCCCGGTAGGCGTGGCCGTACCGACCGTGCCCCCGACGGGCACGCCGGGTAGGTAGCCCAACCTCCTCCCCAAGGCGATCCTAGCTTTGTGCGGCGCACCAACCTGTGCCGGAATCGCGCCGGAAGGCGCATGCTGGCGGGCCGACGCCGCCGCCTAGAATCGCCTCCATGCATACCACGCCCGAGATCCGTGAGGGCTACCTCCAGTACTTCGAGTCGAAGGGACACCTCCGGCTGCCGTCGGCGCCGCTGATCCCGCCGCCAGAGGACACTTCGACCCTTCTCGTCAGCGCCGGGATGCAGCCGTTGAAGCCGTTCTTCCTGGGCGAGAAGGAGCCGCCGGCGACTCTGCTGACCACCTACCAGAAGTGCTTCCGCGCGACCGACATCGAGGAGGTCGGCCTCGACGGCTACCACCTCAGCTTCTTCGAGATGCTGGGGAACTTCTCGATCGGCGAGTACTTCAAGGAGGGCGCCGTCGAGCTCGCCTGGGAATTCCTCTTCGAGCACCTGAAGCTCGACCCGGAAAAGCTCTGGGTGAGCGTCTTCGCCGGTGATCCCGAGCTCGGGCTCGGCGAGGACGAGGTCGCGATCGCCGCGTGGGAGGAGGTCGGCCAGCCGCGAGAGCGGATCGTTGGGCTTCCGCGCTCGGAGAACTTCTGGCAGGCGGGTGAGACCGGCCCGTGCGGCCCCTGCTCGGAGATGTACTACGACCGCGGCCCCGAGCTCTCCTGCGGACGCCCGACCTGCGGGCCCGGCTGCTCCTGCGAGCGCTACCTGGAGTTCTGGAACCTCGTCTTCATGGAGTTCGATCTCGCCGCGGATGGGAAGCTGACGCCGCTCCCGAGGCCGGTGATCGACACCGGTCTCGGCCTGGAGCGCACCGCGTCGATCCAGCAGAGCGTGATCTCGGTCTACGAGACGGACGGCTACCAGAAGATCATGGACTGGATCGAGTCCGAGAGCGGCGTCGCCTGGACGAGCTCCGCGAAGGCGACGAAAGCGCACCGGATCATCGCCGACCACGGCCGCGGGATGACCTTCCTCGTCGCAGACGGGGTCTCGCCGTCGAACGAGGGGCGCGGCTACGTCCTACGCCGCGTGATCCGCCGCGCCGTCCAGCAGGCGCGCGGGATCGGCCTCACCGACCTCTGGCGGATCGCCGACGTCGTGACGGAGCAGATGTCCGGCTGGTATCCGGAGCTCGAGGAGAACAGCGACCGCATCCGCGAGTCGTTGAAGACCGAGGAGGAGCGGTTCTCACAGACGCTCGAGCGCGGCCTCGGCCTGTTCGAGGAGGTCGCGACCGGCGACCGCATCGCCGGCGAGGACGCGTTCAGGCTCCACGACACCTACGGCTTCCCGCTCGAGCTGACGCGGGAGCTCGCTCACGAGCGAGGCCTCGCGATCGACGAGGAGGAGTTCACGCGGCTGATGGCCGAGCAGCAGGCCCGCTCGCGGACGAAGCCGGCGGAGGAAGTCGCGATCGCGGTCGATACCGCGCCGACCACGGAGTTCGTCGGCTACGAGACGACCGAGGCGCTTACCGCAATCACCGCGTTTGAGGACCTCGGCGACGGGACGTTCCAGGCGAAGCTCGAGCGCTCGCCCTTCTACCCGGAGGGCGGCGGCCAGGTCACCGACCAGGGCTACATCGAGCACGACGGGACGGGCTCGCGCGCCGGGCTCCTCCGCGCAACGCGCGTCGGTGACGACCAGGTGCTGACCTTCCACGGCGAGGGCTTCGCCCAGGGCGATCGGGTGCGGGCCGTGGTGCCGTGGTCGACGCGCTTCCCGACGATGGCGAATCACACCGCGACGCACCTGCTGCACCAGGCGCTGCGCGACACGCTCGGCGAGCACGTCCGCCAGGCGGGCTCCGCCGTGCGGCCGGACAAGCTCCGGTTTGACTTCACGCATGAGCAGGCGCTGAGCGCCGACGAGCGGGAGCTGGTCGAGCGCGCCGTGAACGAAAAGGTCTTCCAGAACCTCCCGGTGCGCACGTTCGTGACGCCGATCGAGGAGGCGCGGGAGCTCGGCGCGACGATGCTCTTCGGCGAGAAGTACGGTGACGAGGTCCGGGTGGTCGAGATCGACGAGTACTCACGCGAGCTCTGCGGCGGCACCCATGTCCGCTCCACGGCGGAGATCGGGCCGTTCGTGATCCTTTCCGAGGGCTCCGTCGGCTCCGGCGCGCGTCGGATCGAAGCCGTGACCGCCGGCGAGGCCTGGGCGCTGCTCCGGGCTCGGGCCGAGGAGGCCGACGAGCTGCGGAAGCAGGTCCAGGAGCTGAAGAAGGCCGGGCCGAGCCGGCAGCCGGCCCGGGAAGCCGAGGTCGACGTGCGGGACGAGTCGGACGGGATCGTCGTCGCCCAGACGGAAGGCCTGAAGGGATCGAACCTGAAGGATCTTTCCGATCGGCTGCGACAGTCGAAGCGGGCGCACGCCGTCCTGCTCGGCTCGGTCGACGACGGGCGTGCGTACCTCGTCGTGAACCTCGACAAGGAGCTCGTCGAGAAGGGCGTCGACGCCGTCGAGGTGGCCCGCAAGGCTGCGGCGAAGATCGGCGGCGGCGGGGGCGGGCGGCCGGATCTCGCCGAGGCCGGAGGCAAGAATCCGGAGGGACTGGCCGAAGCCTACGAGGTGGGCAAGAACGAGATCGCGTCCGTCCTCGGGTGAAGGTCCTGGCGCTCGACTACGGGTCGGCTCGCACCGGCGTCGCCGTCTCGGACCCGACCGGCACCCTGGCGCGGCCGCTCCGCATCGTCCGGGACGCCTCGAGCGACGAGGGCCTGCAAGAGCTCTCCGACCTCGTCCGCGCGGAGGAGGTGGAGCGGATCGTGGTCGGTTTGCCGCTCACCCTCCGCGGGGAAGTGGGGAAGCAGGCTGAGGAAACCGAGCGGTTCGCGGCGGCCCTCGAAGCCGTCCTCGACGTCCCCGTCGAGCGCTTCGACGAGCGGTTCACGACGACGCTTGCAGGCCCGGGAACAGGCGATGACGCCCGCGCCGCGGCGCACCTGCTGACGAGCTACCTGGAATGGTCGAAGAACCGACACGTGTGATCCCGCCCGGGCGCCGATCCCGGCGTCAGCGGTCGCGGCCGTCGCACGCGCGGATCGTCGCGCGGCGCCTGCTCGCACTCGTCTTCGTCCTTGGTCTCGTGCTGCTGCTCGCCGGCGGCGCCTGGGCGCTGCTCGGCGGCGGCGAGGAGGAGCAGGCGCCGCCGCCGGCGGTGGTCGCGCCGCCGCCGAAGCCGCTGCGGATCATCTTCCCGGAGGGATTCACGCGCAGGCAGATGGCCGATCGGATCGGCGAGGTGAACAAGATCGCGGAGGCGAAGCGGAACGTGACCCCGAAGCTGTCGCCGCCTCGCTACCTCGCCCTGACGAGCGGCTCGTCACGCGTCCCGAAGGAATTCCGGAGACAGGGTCGGCCGCCGAACCTGGAGGGCTTCCTCTTCCCGGCGACGTACGAGTTCACGAAGCGGACGACGACGCGTCAGCTCGTCAACCACCAGCTTGCGACGTTCCGGAAGAACTGGGCGTCGGTGAACATGCGCTACGCGCGGTCGAAGAACCTCACGCCGTATGACGTCCTGGTCATCGCCTCGATGATCGAGAAGGAGGTCGTGGCCCCGGAGGAGCGCCCGCTCGTATCGGCGGTGATCTACAACCGCCTGCATGCCGGGATGGTGCTCGGGATCGACGCGACCCTTCGCTATGGGCTGGACATCCCGCCGACGGAATCGATCAGGCAGTCGCAGCTCGATTCGGACAACCCGTACAACACCCGCAAGGTCGCCGGCCTGCCACCGACGCCGATCGCGAATCCCGGCCTGGCCTCGCTGCAGGCGGCGGCCCACCCGGCGAAGGTGAGCTACCTCTTCTTCGTCCGGAAGCCGGACAAGATCCACCACTTCTTCACCGCCTCCGACCGCGAGTTCGAGAACTACAAGCAGGCACACGGCTACTGATGAGAGCCGTGGTGCTGATCGGCTCGCCGGTCGCCCATTCGCTCTCGCCCGCGATGCAGAACGCCGCCTTCGAGGAGTGCGGCCTCGACTGGACGTACCGCCCGGTGAACGTGGCGCCGGATGAGCTCGACGCCGTCGTTCGCGCCCTCGATGCGGGGGCGAACGTGACCGCGCCGTACAAGCTGGACGTCGCTCGGATGCTCGGCTCGGAGCTCCCGTCGGTGAACACGCTGGTCGTGCGGGACGGCGAGCTCGAGGGTCACTCCACGGATGCCGCGATCCTCGAGGGCCTCGACTTCGAGGCCCCGGCGATCATCGGCGACGGTGGCGCAGCGGCGGCGTTCTGCGCGGCCTTGCCCGAGGCGCGCGTCTTCTCGCGGCACGGCGACTGGCCGCCGTCGGCGGCCGACGCTGACCTCGTCGTGAACGCGACGCCCGTCCGCGACGAGGTCTTGGCGGAGCTCGGGCCGGGGCAGACACTGGTGGATCTGCCGTACCCGGACACGGCCACTGCGGCGGCGGCGCGGGAGGCGGGAGCGCAGGTGATCGGCGGACTCGAGGTGCTCGTCGCGCAGGGTGCGGCGTCCTTCGGGCTCTGGACGGGGCTCCCGGCGCCGGTCGCCGTCATGCGCCGCGCCGTAGGCTTGCCCGCGTGACCCTCCGCCTCACCACCGCGGGCGAGTCGCACGGACCGGCGCTCGTCGGGATCCTTACGGGCCTCCCGGCCGGACTCGAGCTCGACCGGGACGCGATCGACGCGGAGCTCGCCCGGCGCCAGCAAGGCTACGGGCGCAGCCCGCGGCAGCAGATCGAGCAGGACCGGGTCGAGGTGCTCGCGGGTCTCCGCCACGGCCGTACGCTCGGCACGCCCCTGGCGCTCGTCGTCCAGAACCGGGACCACCGCAACTGGGAGTGGGGGATGAGCCCCTGGCCGCCCGAGGGTGAGCCGCACGGCAAGGGCACCAAGCCCGTGACGCTGCCGCGGCCCGGCCATGCCGATCTCGCCGGCACGCTGAAGTACGGTCACGAGGACGTTCGCAACGCGCTCGAGCGAGCGAGCGCGCGGCAAACGGCGGTCACGGTCGCTGCCGGCGCCGTCGCGAAGGCGCTGCTGGCGGAGATCGGCGCGGAGGTGGCGGGATCGGTCGTCGAGATGGGCGACGTCGACGAGGCGAAGGCGGACCGTGACACTGTCGGCGGGCTCGTCGAGGTGCGTGCACCCCGCGTGCCGCCTGGGCTCGGCTCGTACGCGACGAAGGACGAGCGTCTCGACGCGCGACTGGCGGCGGCGCTGATGGGGATCCAGGCCGTCAAGGGCGTCGAGATCGGTGAGGGCTTCGGGCTCGCGGAGCTCCGCGGCTCGCAGGCGCACGACGAGATCTTCCGCGACGAGCTGGGCGTCCACCGCGAGACCAACCGCGCCGGTGGGATCGAGGGCGGCGTCTCGAATGGCGAGGAGATCGTGGTCCGCGCAGCGATGAAGCCGCTGCCGACGCTGATGCGCCCGCTCCGCTCGACCGACCTCCGGACGGGCGAGCCGGGCGAGGCGCTCGTCGAGCGGAGCGACACGGCCGCCGTCGAGGCGCTGTCGGTCGTGGCAGAGGCGGCGGTTGCGCTCGAGCTCGCCGCGGCGGCGAGGGAGAAGTTCGGCGGAGACTCGGTAGCGGACTTCACGACGGCGTACCGCGCGTATCTCGACCGGATCCCGTGGCAACCGCGGTAGACCGGCACCTCGCGCTGATCGGCTTCATGGGCGCGGGGAAATCGGTGATCGGCGAGGAGGTCGCCCGGCGGACGGGCCGGCCATTCGTCGACACCGACAGGGAGATCGAGGCGCGGCACGGGCCGATCCCAGAGCTCTTCGCCAGCGGCGAGTCCGAGTTCCGCGACGCCGAGGGAAAGGTCGTCGAGGAGGCGCTTCGCGCGGCCGAACCGTCGGTGATCGCGCTCGGCGGCGGCGCGTTCGAGGCGGCGCGGTCGGACCGAGCGCTCGCGGTGCTGCTCGATGTCGACGTCGAGACTGCCTGGGAACGGAGCCGCGACAGCGGCCGGCCACTGGCAGAGTCGGAGTCCGCGTTCCGGGCCCTCTATGCCTCGCGCGACTACCACGCCGTGGCGGACGCGCTCGCCGAGGACGCCGACGGCGTCTTGCTGGCCGGTCTCGGCATCGAGCTCGGTGGGGAAGTGGAGGAAGCGGGAGCGGCGCTCGTCGCAGACGAGCGAGTGCTGGAGCTCCATCCGCTCGACCTCGGCTCTCTCCATCCCGTCGCGTCGAAGACGCTCGAGGAGGCGGAGCGCGTCTGGAGCGAGCTGCCGATCGGACGCGACGGCACGATCGTCGGCTACGGGGGAGGCACGACCACCGACCTGGCCGGCTACGTCGCCGCGGCGTACATGCGGGGAGTGCGGTGGGTGAGCGTCCCGACGACGCTCGTCGGGCAGGTCGACGCAGGCATCGGCGGCAAGACGGCGATCGACCT
Organism: Gaiellaceae bacterium; assembly: GCA_035605555.1. GTDB lineage: Bacteria > Actinomycetota > Thermoleophilia > Gaiellales > Gaiellaceae > JACDAN01. Next base: position 16,749 of record DASTHD010000146.1, on the reverse strand, counting down.
CACGGAGGCGAAGAACCTCGTCGGCGCGTTCCACTACCCCGACCGCGTCGTGATCCGGCCGCAGCTGCTCGAGACGTTGCCGGAGGGCGAACGCCGCAATGGGCTCGCGGAGATCGTGAAGACCGGCCTGCTCGCCGGGCGACCGGTCTGGGAGCTGCCCGAGGACGAGATGATCCGCGCCTGTGCCGCCTTCAAGGCGGAGGTGTGCCTCGAGGACCCGTACGAGCGGGGCGGCCGGCGCGAGATCCTCAACCTCGGCCACACATTCGGGCACGCGCTCGAGGCGGCCTCCGACTACGAGCTCTCGCACGGCGAGGCCGTCGCTCTGGGGCTGACCGCGGCGCTACGGCTGTCCGGGCTCGGGATGTCGGAGGTGCTCGACGTCCAGCCGGTCCAGGTCGACCGCGAGCGCGCCTGGGCGGCGCTCCAGCGCGACAAGAAGGCGCGGGAGGGCAGAATCCGGCTCGTGCTGCTGGAAGAGCTCGGGAGGCCGGTCGTCCGTGAGGTCGAGCCGACGGAGGTGCGTGCTGCGCTGGACGAGCTGATCGCGGCGTGATGGTCGCGGTGCTGAACGGGGTGAACCTGAACACGCTCGATCGGCGCGATCCGGCGCTCTACGGCAGTCTCTCGCTGGCGCAGCTCGACGACCGGGTCCGGTCGTGGGGGCAGGAGCTCGGCTGCGAGGTCCTCTGCCGCCAGACGAACAGCGAGGGCGAGTACGTTCTCTGGTGCCAGGAGCTGGGCGAGAGCGCGGACGGGCTGATCGTCAACCCCGGCGCGTGGTCGCACTACAGCTACGCGATCCACGACGCGCTCGAGCTCGCGCGCGGGCCGGTGGTCGAGGTGCACCTCTCGGACATCGGGCGGCGCGAGGAGTGGCGACGGCACTCGGTGATCGCGGACATCGCGGCGCACAGGGTGATCGGCAAGGGCCCGGACGGCTACAGGGAGGCGCTCGAATTCCTGGCGCGCGGATAGAGCGACTGCTGCCGCTGCTCGAGGAGCCGCTCCTCGTGACGGCGCCCGTGAACGGGCGGTACCTAACCGGGTTCGAGAGCACGAACGCGGCCTTGCTGGTCTCGCCGGACGGGTCGGTCAGGCTCTTCACGGACTTCCGCTACGCCGAACGGGCGCGGCAGCTCGAGGACGTGGAGGTCGTCGAGACGCCGCGCTACCTGTACACCGACCTGCCGCAGCATCTGTCCGAGCCCGTGGGGTTCGAGGCCGACGCGCTGACGTACGCGAACTACGAGTTCCTGCGCCAGGGCGGCGTGGAGCTCGTGCCGCGGCGCGGAGTGGTCGAGACGCTGAGGGCGGTGAAGGAGCCCGAGGAGCTGGAGGCGATCCGCCGGGCGGCCGAGGTCACCGACGCGACCTACGAGCGGCTCGCCGAGGAACAGTTCGCGGGGAAGACGGAGCGGGAGCTCGTCTGGCGGATGGAGGTGCTTTTCCACGAGTGCGGTGCGGACGGGCTGGCGTTCGACGTCGACATCGCGGCGGGGCCGACGGCCGCGAGCCCGCACGCCATGCCCGGCGACCGCGTCGTGGAGGAGGGGGAGTTCGTGCTCGTCGACGCCGGCGCGCTGGTCGACGGCTACTGCTCGGACTGCACGCGGACCTTCGCCGTCGGCGACGTCTCGGACTCGCTACGGGAGCTCTACGACGTCGTGCTGCGGGCGCAGCGGGCGGGGGTGGAGGCGGTGCGCCCCGGGGCCGGTGGGCGGGAGGTCGACGCGGTGGCGCGCTCGGTGATCGCGGACGCCGGCTACGGGGAGAGCTTCGGCCACGGGCTCGGCCACGGCCTCGGCCTGCTCGTCCACGAGGCACCGGTGCTCCGGCCGGAGAGTCAGGACGTGCTCGTGCCGGGCAACGTCGTGACGGTCGAGCCGGGCATCTACCTGAGCGGCGTCGCGGGCATCCGGATCGAGGATCTCGTTGTCGTCACCCTGGACGGGGTCGAGGTGCTGAGCCGGTTCCCGAAGGAGCTGACGGCGGTTCGCTAGATTGCCGCCGCCGATGGCGGAGCAGGTCAGCACGAACCAGTTCAAGAACGGCATGCACATCGAGCACGAGGGCTCGGTGTGGCGCGTCGTCGAGTTCCAGCACGTGAAGCCGGGGAAGGGCGGTGCGTTCGTTCGCACGCGGCTGAAGAGGCTGGACTCGGGCGCCGTCGTCGACAAGACCTTCCGGGCCGGCGAGAAGTTCCCGCGGGTGCTGACGGAGACGAAGAACGTCCAGTACCTGTACGACTCGGGCGACGACGTCGTCTTCATGGACGAGCAGACCTACGAGCAGATCAGCCTGCCGCGGGACTCGGTCGCCGACGCGCTCGCATACCTGGAGCCGTCGAACTCGGTGCAGCTCCTGACCGTGGACGGGCAGCCGGCAGGCGTGCAGATGCCGGGGTCGGTCGAGCTGACGGTGAAGGAGACGGAGCCGGGCGTCCGCGGCGACACGGTCTCGAACGTGACGAAGCCGGCGACGCTCGCGACGGGCGCCGTCGTGCAGGTGCCGCTCTTTGTGAACCAGGGCGACCGGGTCAAGGTCGACCCTCGCGACGGCCGCTACATCTCGCGCGCGTAACTGCCCCCGGAACGCCTGCAAACGGCTTCTACACTTTTCGGCATGCGCACGATGAGCGACCGCCGAGCGCTCGCGCTCTTCTCGCTCGCCCTCGCTTCCGCGCTTTGCCTCGGCGCGCTCGCCGCACGCTGGGCCTACTCGGAGAACGGCGCCTACGGGTTCATGCTGTGGAACCTCTTCCTCGCCTGGATCCCCGTCGCGGCGGCCGTCGCCGTCTACGACGGCCAGCGCCGGGGTGCGCGCCTGACGCACCTGCTGCCGCTGGCCGCGATCTGGCTGCTCTTCCTGCCGAACGCGCCGTACCTCCTCACCGACTTCGTCCACCTCGGCACGCGGGACGACGCACCGCTCTGGTTCGACATCGTCCTCTTCGGCTCGTTCGCCTGGACGGGGATGCTGCTCGGGTTCCTCTCGATCTTCCTGATGCAGGGGGTCGTCCGCCGCGAGTACGGCTGGATCTGGGGCTGGGCGCTCGTCGCGACCAGCCTCACGTTGAGCTCGTTCGGGATCTATCTCGGCCGCTCGCTCGGCTGGAACAGCTGGGACTTCCTCGTCCGGCCGGGCGCGCTCCTCGCCGACATCTGGGCGCGGATCGCCGACCCGCTCGCGTATCCGCGCGGCGTCGGGATGACCGTCGCGCTGACGCTCGTGCTCACCACCGGCTATCTCACGGTCTACGCCTTCGCCCGCCTCGGCGCGACTGAGCGTTAGGCTCGGGCAGTGCCCGCCCTCGTCGACACGACCGTCAGGCTGCTGAGCCAGGAACCGCTCGTCGGGAACGTCCCGACGGCGGCGATCCTGGACCTCGCCGAGCTGCTCGACGGCGCCGGCTTCGCGGCGCTGGAGGTCTCCGGCGGCGGTGTGTTCGACAGCGCGGTCAGGCGCGGCGTCGAGTCCCCCTGGGAGCGCATCCGCGCGATCCGAGCGCGCACGCAGACACCGCTCGGGATGGCGCTCCGCGGCCGCTTCCTCGTCGGCTCCCAGCCGGTCGGCGGCGACTTCGTCCGGCGCTTCGTCATGACCGCGGCCGAGAACGGGATCGACGTCTTCCGCCTCCACGACCCGCTGAACGACGTGTCGAACCTCCGGGAGGCGGGCGAGGCGATCACGAGCGCCGACCGCGAGTTCGACGCGGGCCTGATCTACAGCCCCGGCCCGACGGGGGAGACCGACACGCTCGTCGAGAGCGCCAAGAAAACGCCCGAGCTCGGCGCCGCCCGCATCCTCCTGCACGACCCCTCCGGCTCGCTCGAGCCGCACCGGTCCGGGGAGCTCGTCTCGGCGCTCGCCGAGGCCAGCGGCCTTCCGGTCGGGATCTATTGCCAGGGCTCGGGCGGCAGCGCCCTCGCGGCGGCGCTCGAGGCCGCGCGCGCCGGGGCCGATCGGATCGCCTGCACGACGTACCCGGTCGCGCTGGTGCTGCACCGCGTCGCCGCGGAAGGTCTCGCCGACGCCCTTCGCGGCCTCGGGCTCGACCCGGGGATCGACGTGCCTCGCGTGTGGAAGGCGGCGGAGCTCGTGGACGAGCACATTGGTGACGAGCCGATCACGCCGCTCACGCCGCGCATTGCGGTCCGCGCCGCGGCGCACGACCTGCCCGCGGGGCTCGTCGCGGCCCTCGACGGCCACCTGCGGGCACTGTCCGCGGGCGACCGGCTCGACGAGGTGCTCGAGGAGCTGGGGCGGATCCGGGGAGAGGCAGGCTGGCCGCCACTCGCGGCCCCGATCGGCCAGGTGCTCGGCAGCCAAGCGCTGATCCACGTGCTCTCCGCCGCCCGCTACCAGGTGGTCGTGGACGAGCTCCGGGCGCTTTACCGCGGCGACTTCGGCGAGCCTCCCACCGAGTTCGACGCGACCGCCCGTCGCGCGATCGAGCTCATCTCCGACAGCACGCCGGAAGCCGAGCCGGCCGCCGACCTGGACGCCGTCCGCGACGAGGCGCGAGGTCTCGCGGCCAGCGACGAGGAGCTCCTGCTCCTGGCGCTTTTCGGGGAAGAGGCCGAGGCGCTGCTGCACGCAGTTCGCGGACGGGCCCGCGGCGAGGAAGGCCTCGTCGGCGGCTCGGTCGACCAGACCAGAGCGGAGACGATCCGGGAGCTCGTGCGGATCGTCCAGGAGAGCGGTGTCGGCGAGATCGCGGTCGAGGAGTCGGGGATGCGCGTGACCGTGAAACGCCGGGAAGACACGGAGCCCGTACCGGAGGTGCCCGCTCCTGCCCCGTCGATCCCGACGCCCGACGACCTCGCCTTGCCCGCGCCTGAAGCGGCGCCCGAGACGGACGGCGTGATCCGCGTCGAGGCGCCGATGGTCGGCACCTTCTACCGGGCGGCGTCGCCGGGCGCGCCGCCGTTCGTCGAAGAGGGCGCCTCCGTCGCCAGGGGCCAGACCCTGTGCATCCTCGAGGCGATGAAGCTCATGAACGAGATCAAGTCGGACCTCGACGGGACGATTCGCCGGATCCACGTCGGGAACGGCGAGGCCGTCGAGTTCGGTCAGCTCCTGTTCGAGATCGAGCCGGCGCTGGGACGGCCGCTCGATGCCCTCTAGGCCGTTCAACCGCGTCCTGATCGCGAACCGGGGCGAGGTCGCGGTGCGCGTGATCCGCGCGCTGCACGAACTCGACATCGAGGCAGTGGCCGTCTACTCGACGGTCGACGAGGACTCGCTGCACGTCGAGCTCGCCGACCGCGCGGTCTGCATCGGGCCCCCGCCCGCGGCCGACAGCTACCTCAAGATTCCCTCGATCGTCGCGGCCGCGAACACGACCGGCTGCCAGGCCGTCCATCCGGGTTGGGGATTCCTCGCCGAGAACCCGGCGTTCGCCACGGCCTGCGCCGAGAACGACATCGTGTTCATCGGCCCCTCCCCGGAGGTGATGGCCAAGATGGGCGACAAGGCCTCGGCCCGCGAGGAGATGGGCGCGGCGGGGGTTCCGCTCGTTCCCGGCACGCCGGCTCTCGAGGCCGACGAGGTCGCCGACGCGGCGCGTGACGTTGGATACCCGGTGCTGCTGAAGGCGTGCGCGGGCGGCGGCGGGAAGGGCATGCGCCTCGTCGAGGAGCCCGAGGAGTTGGAGCGGGCGTTCGCGATGGCCTCCGGCGAGGCGGAAGCCGCGTTCGGCGACGGCCGGATGTACCTCGAGAAGGCGATCGTCCCCGCGCGACACGTCGAGATCCAGGTGATCGCGGACACGCTCGGTGGCGTCCTGACCCTCGGCGAGCGCGAATGCTCGATCCAGCGCCGCCATCAGAAGCTGATCGAGGAGTCGCCGTCGCCGGCGCTGACGCCCGAGCTGCGGGAGGAGATGGAGGCGACGGTCGAGCGCGCGGTCAAGCGGATCGGCTACACGAACGCCGGCACGTTCGAGTTCCTGCTCGGGCCTGACGGCTCGTTCTACTTCATCGAGTTGAACGCGCGGCTTCAGGTCGAGCACCCGGTCAGCGAGCTGATCACGGGCGTCGACCTCGTCCACGAGCAGATCCGGGTGGCGGCCGGGGAGCCCCTGGAACTCACCGGACGCGCGCCCCGCCGCGGTCACGCGATCGAGGTGCGAGTCAACGCCGAGGATCCCGCCCGCGACTTCATGCCGACGCCTGGCCCCGTCACGCGGTACCGCCCGCCGCTCGGCCCCGGCATCCGCGTCGACACGCACGTCGAGGAGGGCACCGCGATCCCGCCGTTCTACGACTCGCTGATCGCGAAGGTGATCGCGTGGGGGCCGGACCGGGAACGGGCGCTCGCCCGCTGCCTCCGCGCGCTGAACGAGTTCGAGGTGGTCGGCATCCCGACCACCATCGGCGCCGCCGCCGAGGTGATCCGGAGCGAGGGCTTCGCCCGCGGGAACTACTCGACGAGCTATCTCGAGGAGGTCTCGCTGCCGGCGCTCTCCGAGGTCGAGACGTGACGAGCCGCCGCGAGGCGCGCCGCGCCGCCGTGTTCATGCTCTTCCAGTGGGACGTCACCGGGGAGCCGCTCGGTTCGACCTACGAGGGCGACGTGGACGACTTTGCGCGCGAGACGGCCGAGGGGGTCGCTGCGCGGGCGTCCGAGCTCGACCGCCGGATCGACGAGGCGACCGAAGACTGGCCGGCGGACCGGCTCGGCGCCCTCGAGCGGAACGTCCTTCGAGTCGGCATCTACGAGCTCGAGCGCGGCGAGGTGCCGACGGAGGTCGCGATCGACGAGGCCGTCCGGCTGGCAAAGCGGTACTCGTCGGACGAGGCGGGACGGCTCGTCAACGGGATCCTCGGACGGGTGGCCCGGGAGACCGCGCGGCAATGAGCGCCGAGGACTCGCTCCAGCGGGCCGAGGAGCTGATGGAGCGGCTCGAGCAGACACGGGCGCGGCTCGAGGCCACTTCCGATCCGGACGTCGCGATCGAGCTCCTCAGCGAGCTCGCCGAGATCGCGAAGGACGTCGAGGCCGCGCTCTCGCAGGCGAAGCGCGAGGCCGATGCGGACGCCTGACGAGCACCGTCGCCGCTTCGAGGAGCACCTCAAGGCGCTCGAGCTCTCCCCGGAGATCGGCGCACTCGAGGAGGCGGTCCGCTACGCGCTCGGCGGCGGCGGCAAGCGCATCCGGCCCGTCCTCTGCCTTGCGACCGCCGAGGCGGCCGGCGGCGGCCCCGACGACGCGCTCGACGCCGCCGCGGCGCTTGAGCTCGTCCACTCGTTCTCGCTCGTCCACGACGACCTGCCCGCGCTCGACGACGACGACGAGCGGCGCGGCCGCCCGTCCGTCCACGTCCGGTTCGGGGAGGCAGGGGCGATCCTCGCGGGCGACGCCCTCCTCACCGCAGCCTTCGGGCTCGCGCTTCGGTATGACCGCGCCGACGTCGGGCGTGAGCTGACGGAGGCGACGGCGGGCATGATCGGCGGCCAGTACCTCGACGTCGGCGGCAACGGGCTGGATCGGGAGGCGCTGAACCGCCTCAAGACCGGACGGCTGTTCGACGCGTCGGTCGGCTGCGGGCTCTGGGTCGCCGGCGAGCGGGACCAGGCGCCCTGGCGGGAGTTCGCAGCGGAGTACGGCCGGCTCTACCAGGTCGTGGACGATCTGCTCGACGGCGACGGGCTGGTGGAGGAGCGAGGGCGGGAGGCGACGGTCGAGCTCCGCCGGGAGTCGGAGGAGCAGGCCCGCGCCGCACTCGAGCGCATCGACGCGGAGACGTCCGTCCTGGCAGAGCTCGTCGACGACCTCGTCGCGCGCGTCTAACTAGCAGGTCTCGGTGTAGCCCCACTCGCGGGCCTTGGCGCAAAACTCGGCCTCGCTCGCGGTGAAGAAGTGCCGGATGGTTCCCGGCCGGCGCAGGTAGTACAGGTAGTTGCGGCCCGCGGGCCGACCCGCGGCGCGCATCGACGGGCCGCCCGGGTTTCCGATCGGGGTCGGCGGAAGCCCGGCGTGGATCCGCGTGTTGTACGGCGAGGGGCTTTGCAGCTGCCGCTTCGTCAGTGGCCGGTTGCCCGGGATGCCGAGCCCGTAGCGGAGGGTGGCGTCGATCGCGAGCGGCATGCGCTGCCGCAGCCGGTTGTAGATCACCGCGGAGACGAGCCGCCGCTCCTCCGGCGCAGCGGTCTCGCGCTCGATCATCGAGGCGATGGTCAGGACGTCGTAGGGCGTCAGGTTTCTCTCCCGAGCGCGCGAGAGGTCGATCGTGCTCCACCGGCTCTGGAAGGCGGCCAGCTGGTGGGCGACGAGCGCCTCGGCGCGCGTCTCCCTCGTGAATTCGTAGAGCGACGGGAAGAGGAAGCCCTCGACGCTCCGCCGCTTGAGGTACCGGCGGAAGCCCGCCGGCGGCAGCGCGCGCGCCGTCGCCCGCGCGTAGGCAACGCCGGTCAGCCGTGGCGTGACGCCCCGCTTCCGGATCGCGATCTTCCGCACCTCGGAGACGCGGTCCGCCATCTGCCGGGCGCTGAAGCCCTCGGGGAAGACGATCCGAAGCGTCACCGGCGCCTCTGCCGCGGCGGGCGAGACGAGCGTCAGCGTTGCGAGCACCGCGACGAGCACGGCAAGAGGGCGACCCACCCCAAGTAGCGTACGGAAGATGCGGAAGCGCCTCGACGTGCTGCTCGTGGAGCGCGGCCTGGCCGAGTCGCGGTCGCAGGCGCAGGCCCTAGTTATGGCCGGCCGTGTCCCGGGGTTCAGCAAGGCAGGGGAGCAGGTCGACGAGGAAGCCGCGCTGGAGGTGACCCGTCCGCCGAGGTTCGTCTCCCGCGGCGGTGAGAAGCTCGACCACGCGCTGGACGTCCTCGGCGTCGACCCGGCCGGTCGGAAGGCGCTCGACGTCGGCTCTTCGACGGGGGGCTTCACGGACGTGCTCCTCCAGCGCGGAGCCGAACGTGTGATTGCACTGGACGTGGGTCGCGGGCAGCTTCACGAGCGATTGCGCGAGGATCCGCGGGTGATCTCGATGGAGTCGACCAACGCTCGACATCTCACCGGGCTCCCGTACCCGCCCGAGCTCGTGACGGCCGACGTCTCGTTCATCTCGCTGCGCCAGGTGCTGCCGCCGGTCCTCGCGCTCGCTGAGCCGGGCTGGGAGGCCGTCGTGCTCGTGAAGCCGCAGTTCGAGGCGGGCCGCACCGAAGTGAAGGGCGGCGTCGTCCGTTCGCCCGAGGTGCACCGCCGCGTCCTCCGCGAGCTCGCGCAAGCCGCCCTCGACTGGGATGGCGAAACGGCCGGCGTGACCGACTCCGGACTCCCCGGCCCAAAGGGCAACCGTGAGTTCTTTCTGCACCTCGTCCACCGGCCGGCGCCCTCGCTGGCCCAGGACCTCGACGACTGGATCCGGGATGCCGCCGGTTAGACGCGCGGCGGTGGTGGTCCACGGGCACCCGGAGCGCGTGGCCGAGGCCGTGAAGCGGGTCGAGCAGGTCGCCCACGATGCCGGTGTCGAGCTCGTCGACGGCGACGACGTCGATCTCGCGATCGTGCTCGGCGGCGACGGGACGATGCTCCGCGCGCTCCAGCGCTTCCTGGGGACCGGCGTGCCGGTGCTCGGGGTCAACTTCGGCCGGGTGGGCTTTCTCACGAGCATCAAGCAGGAGGAGCTCGAGGACGGGCTCCGGCGCGCGCTCTCCGGCGAGCTCGTCACGGTGGAGCTGCCGACGCTCGAGGCGCAGCTCGAGGGCGGCCGACATCCGGCGGTCAACGACGTCGTCGTCTCGAGCGCCTCGCTCGGGCGGATGATCGAGCTCGAGTGGGCGATCGCGGGCGAGGACCTCGGGTCGGTTCCCTGCGACGGCCTGATCTGCTCGAGCCCGTCCGGCTCCACGGCCTACAACCTCTCGAACGGCGGCCCCGTGCTCGTCTGGGGGCTCGACGCGATGGCGATCACGTTCGTCGCGCCACACTCGCTCCACGCGCGGCCGCTCGTCGTCCCGCGGGACCGCGAGCTCGTCGTCACGCACCAGACGCGCGACGTGGACACGGCCGTTCTGGCCGACGGACACGAGATCGGGCGGCTCCGCGTCGGCGAATCGGTCGCGATACGGCTCGCCGACGCCTACAGCCTGCTGGCGACGCTGCCCGAATCGACCTTCTTCCGGCGCTACCGCGAGACGTTCGCGTCCTAGCCCGCGCGTAGCATCGGCGACGTGCTGCGCCGGCTCCGCATCGAGAACCTGGTCCTGATCCAGGAGGCCCAGCTCGACTTCTCGAGCGGCCTGAACGCGATCACGGGCGAGACCGGCGCTGGAAAGACGATGCTCGCGCAGGCGATCGGGCTGCTGCTCGGCTCCAAGGGCGATGCAAAGGCGATCGGGCCGGGCGCGGAGGAAGCGTACGTGGAGGCGGAGTTCGACGTCCCCGACGACTTCCTCGAGGAAGAAGGGTTGGAGGCGCTTGCCGACTTGCGTCCGGATGACGAGCGCGGGCTCGTACTCGCCCGGCGGATCTTCGGGGACGGCCGGACCCGCGCGTACGCCTGGGGCCGCGCGGCGGCGCGGGAGGACGTCGCGGCGGCCGGCGAGCTCCTCGTCGGCATGAGTGGCCAGTTCGAGCAGCGGCGGCTCGCGCGCCCGGCGTACCAGCTGGACGTGCTCGACGCCTTCGCGGGCGACGAGCAGCTCCGCCGCCGTGGGGCGCTGCGCGTCGCGTGGCGCGAGCTCGCCGCGGCTCGTCGGCGGCACGACGAGGTGGCGACGAACGCCGCGGCAGCAGAGGCGCGGCTCGCGGAGCTCCGGGCGCTCGTCGAGGACACGGACGGGCTCGAGGAGGACACGGAGGCCATGTATCTCGCCGAGCGGGAGCGGCTGCGCCACGTCACGGAGCTCGCCGAAGGGGCGTCGGCCGCCGCCGAGGCGGTTGCGCCGGAAGACGGCGACGGCGCGACGGGCCTGACGGCCCGCGCGGAGCGGGCGATCGCGCCGCTCGAGCGGATCGCACCGGAGCTCGTGCCCGCCGGAGACGAGCTTCGCGAGGCCGGTGTGCGGCTGCGCGAGGTGGCCGTGGAGCTCCGGTCCTTCCTCGCTTCCCTCGAGGCCGAGCCGGGGCGGCTCGAGTACGTCGAGTCCGAGCTCGAGCGGATTGCCACCGCCCGCAGGCGTTTCGCTGCCGGGTCCTACGAGGAGCTGCTGCAGCGCGCCGCCGAGGCCCGGGCCGAGCTCGACGCTCGTGACTCGGGCGCCGATCCCGAGGTTGAGGCCAGGGCGGCGCTGGAGTCGGCGCGGGCGGCGGTCGACGAGCTCTGCGCTGCGCTGCGGAAGGCGAGGCGCTCCGCCGCGAAGCCGTTCGCCAAGGCCGTCGCCTCCGAGCTGCACGGGATCGGGCTCGGGGAAGGCGAGTTCCACGTCGAGCTCGGCGAGCGCGATCCCTCGCCGGCCGGCGCCGACACCGTCTCGTTCCTGATCCGCCCGAACGCCGGACTGCCGTTCGCGCCGGTCGCCGAGACCGCGTCCGGCGGCGAGCTCAGCCGCATCGCGCTCGCGATTGCGGCCGCCGCCGGCGGGAAGCTCACGCTGGTCTTCGACGAGATCGACGCCGGGATCGGTGGACAGACGGCGCACGCGGTGGCGCAGACCCTCCGTCGCCTGGGCGAGCGCTCGCAGATCGTCACGATCACGCATCTGCCGCAGATCGCGAGCGTCGCAGACCGGCACTTCCGGGTCGAGAAGATTCCGGGCGATCCGACCCACACACGGATCGAGCCGCTCGCAGAGGACGATCGGCGCGACGAACTAGAACGTATGCTCGGCGGTCGAGAGTTTCTCTCGACCGTCAGATGAGCTTCGTCGAGCACACAGGACCCGCGAAACTCGACCGGCGGACGAAGCATCTGGTCCGCCGCCTGTCGGCTGACGACATCGCGATCATCGACCACGCCGACCTCGACCGGGTCTCCGCGGAAGAGCTGCTCGAGTCGGGCGTCCGCGTCGTGATCAACGTCGCCGACTCCCAGACCGGCCGCTACCCGAACCCGGGGCCGCTGCTGCTCGTACGCGGCGGTGTCCGGCTGATCGACGCGCCGGGCGCGGAGCTCTTCGACTCCGTCAGCGAGGGCGAGCCGCTCACCGTGCGCGGGGCGGGGCTCTTCCGGAACGGTACGCGGCTCGTCGCCGGCCGGGAGCTCCGGGCGGACGAGCTGTCCGACGCACTGCGCGACCAGCGGAGCCGGGTGACCGAGGCGCTCGAGTCCTTCGCCGAGAACACGATGCGGTACCTCCGCGAGGAGGGACGGCTGCTCTCGGAAGGGATCGGCTTCCCGGCACTGGAGACGCGGTTCCGCGACCGTCATGCGCTGGTCGTCGTCCGCGGCCCGGGCCACAAGCGAGACCTCCGCATCGTCCGGCCGTATATCCGCGACTTCCGCCCGGTGCTGGTGGCGGTGGACGGCGGCGCGGACGCCTTGCTCGAGTCCGGCTACAAGCCGGATGTGATCGTCGGCGACATGGACTCCGTCTCGGACGCGGCGCTGCGGTCGGGCGCGGAGCTCGTCGTCCAGGCCTACGAGGACGGGCGCGCACCGGGGGCCGACCGGCTCCGCGGCCTCGGACTCGACCACCACGTCGTGCCCGCGCCGGCGACGAGCGAGGACGTCGCGCTCCTGCTGGCGTTCGAGAAGGGCGCAGAGCTGATCGTCGCCGTCGGCAGCCACCTCAACCTGATCGAGTTCCTGGAGCGGAACCGCTCCGGGATGTCCTCGACGTTCCTCACCCGGCTTCGTGTGGGCGAGATCCTGATCGACGCGAAGGGCGTCTCCCGCCTCTTCTCCCGGCGGGTCGGGATCGGGCCCCTCGTTGCGATGTCGGCGGCGGGCCTCGGGGCCCTCGTCGTGGCGGTGCTCGTCTCGCCGCAGCTTCGCTCGTGGCTGGAGCTGATCGGACTACGGCTCCGCGATCTGCTCGGCTTCTAGGCTTCTCGCGGTTTGTTCGACCTTCGCTACCACGTCGCCTCGCTGGCGGCCGTCTTTCTCGCGTTGATCATCGGGATCCTCGTGGGCGTCGGCATCTCGTCCCAGACGGACGTCTCGAAGAGCCAGCTGCGGCTGCTGGAGCGCCAGCTCGCTGACGCACAGCAGGCGAAGGGCGACGCTGCCGCGACCGCCGACCTCCTGCGGCGCCAGCAGGCGGCGGCGGCCGACTACATCGAGGACAAGTCGTACGACGCCGTGATGAGCGGACGGCTTCGGGGGAAGCGGGTCGCGCTGGTCTTCATCGGGCCGAGGGATTCCGACCTGGAGGCGGCGACCTCGAAGACGCTGTCGGACGCCTCCGGGCCGCCGCTCGCCCGGATGCGTGCGCTCGAGCTTCCGATCGACCCGGCTGCGATCCGCGCGGCGCTGCCGCCAGAGCTCTCGGCACTGAGTCTCGAGGACATCGGGCGCCGGCTCGGGGAGGAGCTCGTGCGAGGCGACGAGACCCCGTTGTCGGATGCCCTCGCGCCGGTCCTCATTACAGACAACGAGGGCGGCAGCGGGCCCGCCGCGGACGCCGTCGTCTTGGCGCAGACAAGGCAGCTCGTGCACGGGCCGACCCAGCGCTTCGTCGCCGGCCTCTACGCGGGATTGACCGGCAGCGGGGTGCCGGCCGTGGGGATCGAGCGGACGGACGCACGGCCGTCGCGCGTGGCCCTCTACAAGGCGCGCGGCCTTTCGACGGTCGACTCGATCGACATGACCCTCGGACGCGTCGCGCTCGCCACGCTCCTCTCCGGCGGGCAGCCCGGCCAGTACGGACTGAAGTCCACCGCCACCGACGGCGTCACGCCGCCGATCGACCCGCTGCCGCTGGCGCCGCCCTCCGGTGGCTAGGCCGGTGGCGATCCTCGTCGCCGCCCGCGGCGAGGAGGAGCGGATCGGCGGCACGGTCGAGCGCCTGCGGGCGGCGTTCCCGGAGGCCGAGGTGGTGGTCGCCGACGACGGATCAAGCGACCTGACGGCCGAGAAGGCGGAGCGGGCGGGCGCCCGCGTTCTGCGGCTGCCGCACCGCGGGAAGGGCCAGGCGCTGACGCTCGCGGAGCGAGAGGCGCCGGACGGCGCACTCCTTGTCTGCGACGCCGACCTCGAGGGCGACCTCGCGCCACTCGCCGAGGCGGACGCCGACCTCGCGATCGCGGTGTTCGCGGAGCGCCAGGGCGGAGGGTTCGGGCTCGCGAAGCGCGCGGCTGCCGCCCTGATCCGGGCGCGGTCGGGCTTCGTGGCGGTCGAGCCGCTCTCGGGCCAGCGCGCGTTCTCCCCCGAGGCACGGCAGACGTGCTTCCCGCTCGCCGCCGGCTTCGGCTGCGAGGTCGGGGCCTCGATCGACGCTGCGCGGGCCGGCCTTCGGCTCGCCGAGCTCGAGCTGCCGCTGCGGCATCGCGCAACCGGCCGCGACGCGTCAGGGTTTCTCCACCGCGGCCGCCAGCTGCTCGACGCGCTGCTCGCGTGCGGGCCGCAGGGACGCAACTTCCGTGGGCTCCGGCTCCCACTCGTCGGCGTGCTGACGGCGGCCGGGCAGCCGCCGGCGGTCGTCGCCGCCGCGGCGGCAGGACTCGCCGACGACCTCTGGAGCGGGCCGGAGCGCGGCTTCCGTGCGCACCTCGGCTCGGGGGGCACGACCGGTGTCCTCAAGCTCGTCGTGATCCCGCTCGCCGGCCTGCTCGCGACGAGGAGGCTCTCCGGGGCGCTCCTTGTCGGCCTCGCGGCGAACTTCCTCAACCAACTCGACACCCGGCCGGGCCGCGCGCTGAAGGCGTACCTGCTCGGCGCGCTCGCCGTGGACGCCCCGAAGTCGGTCGCCGTCCTCCTGCTTCCCTACGATCTCGGCGAGAGGACGATGCTGGGTGACTGCGGATCGAATGCTCTGGGGGCGCTGCTAGGCTTGAGATCCGTGAGTCGTCTCGGGGGTTCTGCCCGTTGGCTGGCGATCGGAGCGCTGGCCGGACTCACGGCCCTCGGAGAACGTCGCTCGCTCGGTGAGCTGATCGAGCGCACGCCCGTGCTCTCGCACCTCGACGCGCTGGGGCGCGAGCCGTGAGGCCGTACCCGCCGAAGTACGTCTTCGTCACCGGCGGCGTGGTCTCGTCGCTCGGCAAGGGCATCACCGCCGCCTCGCTGGGACGCCTGCTGAAGGCCCGCGGGCTCAAGGTGCAGGTGCAGAAGTTCGACCCCTACCTGAACGTCGACCCGGGGACGATGAGCCCCTTCCAGCACGGGGAGGTCTTCGTCACCGAGGACGGCGCCGAGACCGACCTCGACATCGGCCACTACGAGCGGTTCGTCGACGAGAACCTCTCGCGCAACGCGAACCACACCTCCGGCTCGATCTGGTACTCGGTGCTGCGCAAGGAACGGAAGGGCGAGTACCTGGGCTCGACCGTCCAGGTGATCCCGCACATCACGAACGAGATCAAGGAGCGCATCCACCGCGTTGCCGATGCGAGCGACACCGATGTCGTGATCAGCGAAGTCGGCGGCACCGTCGGCGACATCGAATCGCTGCCGTTCCTCGAGGCGATCCGCCAGTTCCGGCGGGAGGCCGGGCCGGAAAACGTCGTCTACATCCACGTCACCTACGTGCCGTTCGTGGACTCCGCCGGCGAGCTGAAGACGAAGCCCACCCAGCACTCGGTGAACGAGCTGCGCCGCATCGGTATCCACCCCGACATCGTCGTCGCGCGGTCGACCGAGGGCCTCAATGCGGATCTCCGCGACAAGATCGCGATGTTCGCGGACATCGAGCCGCGCGCCGTCGTCGTCAACCGTGACGTCCCCGACGTCTACCTCGTCCCGCAGGCGCTCCAGGAGGAAGGGCTCGACTCGCTCGTCGTCGAGAAGCTCAGTCTCCCGGCGGGGAGCGCGGAGCTCGGCGAGTGGAACGACCTCACCGACCGCATCCGGAAGCTCGAGGAGCCGGTCGAGATCGGGCTCGTCGGGAAGTACGTCCAGCTTCACGACGCCTACCTGTCCGTGCACGAGGCGCTGAAGCACGCAGGCATCCACCACGGGGTCGGCGTCCGCGTCCGCTGGGTCGACGCGGAGGGCGCGACGCTCGAGGAGCTCCAGGCGGAGCTCGAGTCCGTGGACGGCATCCTCGTTCCGGGCGGGTTCGGCTCCCGCGGCTGGGAGGGCAAGATCATGGCCTGCCGGGTCGCGCGTGAGCAGGGGATCCCGTACCTCGGCATCTGCCTCGGCATGCACGTCGCGGTCTCCGAGTTCGCCCGCCACGTCGTCGGCCTCTCGGGTGCGAACTCGACCGAGATGGATCCCGAGACCCCCTACCCGGTGATCGACCTCCTGCCCGAGCAGAAGGAGATCGAGGACCTCGGTGGCACGATGCGGCTCGGCGCGCAGGCGGTGGAGCTCACGGAGGGAACCCGGACGCGCGAGGCCTACGGCGAACCGGTCGTGAACGAACGCCACCGGCACCGCTACGAGGTCAACAACCATTTCCGGCCAAGGCTCGAGGAGGCCGGGCTCGTCGTCTCCGGGACGTACCAGGAGGGCCGGCTCGTCGAGATCGTCGAGCTCCCCGACCACCCCTGGTTCGTGGCGAGCCAGTTCCACCCGGAGTTCAAGTCGCGGCCGACGAGGCCAGCGCCGCTCTTCCGCGAGTTCGTCGGCGCCGCGCACGACCGCTCCCGGGCCCGCGCCGCCAGGGTCGAGCAGTCCGCGGGCGTCCCCGCCTGACCCGCTAGTCGGCGGTCAGCAGCTGGGTCGCGACGTAGATCAGCGCGAGCAGCACGACGATC
>DASTHD010000133.1:0-7178 GCA_035605555.1 Gaiellaceae bacterium | reverse complement strand
CGGGTTGCGGGGATTCACGCCCTGGCGCGCGGCCCGATGCTGGGTCTGGAACTTCCCGAACCCGGTAAACGCCACTTCTTCACCGTTCCGGAGGGCGTCGGTGATCGACTCGAGAAACGCGTCGACTGCCGTCCCCGCGTCTTTTCTGCTCAATCCGCTCTTCGACGAAACACGATCCACGAACTCCTGCTTGGTCACGAAGATCTCCTCTCGACGTCTCGGTTAAGCCAAAAGGACCCTAACAGCGATCCCGTTTCGGCTCAACCATGCGGTTTTGCGGCACTTTTCGTGCTTTCGAGCAGCTCTCCTGCGCCAAAAAGGGGTCGCAGACGGACTCCGTGGCGCGCGAGCTCGTCCACCCCGCCCTCCTCGCGATCGACCACGCAGACCGCCGTTTTGCACGCCAGACCCGCCTCGCGGAGCGCCTGGACCGCCGACACGGCCGCCCCTCCGGAGGTGACGACGTCCTCGACGAGGCAGACGCGCTCGCCGGGCTCGAACACGCCCTCCAGCCGGTTGTCCGTGCCGTAGCCCTTCGCCTCCTTGCGGACGATCAGGAACGGGAGCCGCGAGGCGATGGACGCCGAGGCCGCCAGCGCGACGGCGCCCAGCTCCGGTCCCGCGAGCCGGTCGGCGGCCGGCTCGTGCTCCGCCACGAGGTCGGCGAGCCGCACGCCGATCGCCTCCAGCAGCTCGGGCTGCGTCTCGAACCGGTACTTGTCGAGGTAGTAGCGCGAGCGCCGGCCAGAACGCAGGACGAAGTCCCCCTCGAGGTAGGCATGCTCGCGGATTGCCTCTCGGAGCTCGGCGGTCGTCACGCCACGATCTCGACGAGCTCGTCCGCGTCGCCGAGCAGATCTCTCGCCTCTGCACCGCGGCCGACTCTGATCGAGGAGCCGTCGTCGTAGTCGACCTCGACGTACTCGGCCCACGCTCGCCGCCGCGCAAGCACGACGACCACGGCTAGGGCGACCACGACGAGAACGAGCCTACGCAGTCGCACTGGCCCTGCTCCTCGTTCGGCGGCGCGGGAGATTGCCGAGCAGCGCTCGGAGGTCGTGCTGGACAAGCCCGGGCATCGATTCCGGCGCTGCGACTGCGAGCGCGGCCCGATCGCCGTCCCGCCGGAGGTAGACGTCGCCACCTCGTGTCACGGCGCGCAGCTGCTGCACCGCCGGCCTCTCGCGCATCGTGTCCGCGTACGCCAGCATCGCGTCGGCGAGCGCCGCCGCCTCGGCGGCCTCGTCGTCGCCCAGGTTCGAGGCGATCGGCGCGCCGCCGCGCTCGAAGACGACCACGGCGTGGACGTCGTCCGAGACCTCCAGCAGGCGCTCGATCGATTGGGCGGCATCCATCGGCGGGAAGATACTCCCCCGGGATGCCACAGCCGTTGCAGAAGTTCTTCGCCGATCGCGGGCCCCACCTCGCAGCGATGATCGCTTACTTCGCGCTGCTGTCGCTCGTGCCGCTCATCTTCCTCGCGCTGGCGATGTTCGGCCTCTTCGGCCGGGCGGACGAGTCGACCTACCTCGTCACCGAGCTCAAGAACGTCCTGCCCTCGGCGTCGATCTCCCAGATCGTCCGAGTCGTCAACCAGATCCAGGACAACGCCGCGACGCTCGGGATCATCGGCGCCGTCTTCCTGGTGTGGACGTCCCTCTCCCTCTTCAGTGTCCTCGAGTCCGCGTTCAACATCGTCTACGGGCGGCCGAACCGGAGCTTCCTCCACGGGAAGGGGATCGCGTTCGTCGTGATGATCGGCTCGCTGATCACCCTGTTCCTCGGGCTCCTCGTCGGCACTGTCGGCTTCGAGCTGCTCCACGACGCCGCCCCAGGGATCATCACCAACCGGTGGGTCGGCTACGTGCTCTCGCTCGTCTTGTCGACCTTTGCCGTCTTCGTCTTCCTCGTCTCGATCTATTACCTGCTCACGAACGCGCGGCTGACGCTCGCCGAGGTGCTGCCGGGCGCGACCCTGACGAGCATCGCGCTGCAGGCGAGCTTCCAGGCGCTGCCGCTGTACGTGAAGCTGTCAGAGCGGGAGGAAGTCCTGACGCTCAGGGCGCTCGGCGCGCCCGTGCTGCTCCTGATCTGGCTCTACGTGATGGCGAACCTGATCGTCTTCGGCGCCGAGCTCAACTGGTGGCGGTCCCGCGGTCGCTACCAGGAGGACGCGGAGGCCGTGCCCGGCCTCGCCTAGGCTGCCGCGCATGCCCGAGGACCACTTCGGCGAAGACGTCGCGCCTCGCTACGACGAGCGCACGGCGGAGATGTTCGAACCCGGGATTATCGATCCTGCGGTCGACTTCCTCGCGGAGCTGGCCGGTGACGGCGCAGCGCTCGAGCTCGGCATCGGCACGGGCAGAATCGCGCTCCCGCTCTCCGAGCGCGGCGTCCGCGTGCACGGGATCGACCTCTCGGAGGCGATGGTCGCGCAGCTGCAGGCGAAGCCGGGCGCGGACCGGATCGGGGTGACGATCGGCGACTTCGCCACGACCCGCGTCGACGGGAGCTTCTCCCTCGCCTACCTCGTCTTCAACACGATCAACAACCTGACCACGCAGGACGAGCAGGTGGCGTGCTTCGAGAACGTCGCGGCGCACCTAGAGCCGGGCGGGTGCTTCGTGATCGAGGTCGGCGTGCCCGGGATCCGCGGCCTGCCAGCGGGTGAGACCGTTCGTCCCTTCACCGTCACGCCGACGCGACTCGGGTTCGACGAGTACGACGTGGCCAGGCAAGGGCTCGTCTCGCATCACTACTGGCTGGAGGACGGCGCGTTCCAGGAGCGCTCGATTCCGTTCCGCTACGTCTGGCCGGCGGAGCTCGACCTGATGGCGCGCATCGCGGGGATGAGGCTCCGCGAGCGCTGGAGCGGTTGGAAGCGCGAGCCCTTCACGAGCGAGACCACGAAGCACGTCTCGGTCTGGGAGCTGCCGGCCTAGCGGAAAGCTTCGAGCAGGGCCTTCGCGGCCCTGGCCCGGTGGGAGTTCGCGCGCTTCCAGTCGTCGCCGAGCTCCGCCACCGTTCGCTCCTCACCCTCCGGCACGAAGATCGGGTCGTAGCCGAAGCCCTCTGTGCCGCGCGGCTCGTAGGCGATCCGGCCCTCGAGCACACCGGTGCCCCGCCGCTCGCCGCCAGGGCCGAGCGCGACGAGCTCGCAGACGTAGCGCGCCCTCCGCCCGTCGCCGTCCACGCCTTCGAGCTCGCCGAGGAGCCGCTCGACCGGCTGGCCCGCCGCGAACCGTGCGGATTCGATCCCCGGGCGGCCGCCGAGCCCGTCGACCTCGATCCCGGAGTCCTCGCCGAGCACCCACGCCGACGGCTCGCGCCCCCGTCCGTACTCGGCCTTGGCCCGCGCGTTCTCGTAGTAGGTCGAGCCGGTCTCGGGCGGGTACTCGGAGGCGTCGAGCGGCTCCAGCTCCAAGCCGAGCGCCGCCCGCAGCTCGCGGAGCTTCCCCGGGTTTTGCGAGGCGAGCAGCGCCCTCAAGGGTTCCAGCGGGCGCCCCGGACGGCGTCGGCGTGCGTCAGCGCGTCGATCAGCTCGGCGGCCGTGCGTTCCGTTCCGAGCCGCACCCGCAGGTCGACGCGCCGCCGGTCGCCCTCGTCCTGGAACTCGAGCCCCCTGACGTCGGCGCCGGCGCGCTCGACGGCCTCGAGCACCGAAACGGCGCTCGCTCCGGACGAGAGCTCGACGGCGAGGCGTCCCTCCTCGGGCCGGAAGCGGATGGACATGCGGTAGGCCAGGAGCCTCAGCGGCCAGAGCGAGATGAGCACGAGCGCCGTCGTCACGACCGCGGCCTCGTAGTAGCCGACGCCGGACGCCATCCCGATCGCCGCTACCACCCAGAGGGTGGCTGCGGTCGTCAGTCCCCGGATGGAGAGCCCCTGCCGGATGATCGCCCCCGCGCCGAGGAAGCCGATGCCGCTCACGATCTGCGCGGCGATGCGCGTCGGGTCGAAGACGATGCCCTCGCGGTTCGAGAAGTGCCAGTCCGTCCAGGCGTAGGCCGACACCAGCGTGAAGAGCGCTGCGCCAACGGAGACGAGAAGGTGCGTTCGCAGCCCCGCCTCGCGCTCACGGAGCTCGCGCTCGAGCCCGATCGCGCCGCCGAGCACGGCAGCGAGCACCACGCGCGCGACGACCTCGAGCGAGCTCAGCTCAGGCAACCGGGGCTTCCACCGCCTCCCGCTGGGCGTCCATGATCTGCGCGATCCCGCTCTCCGCCAGGTCGAGCATCTCGTCCAGCTGATCGCGCGAGAAGCGCTCGCCTTCAGCGGTTGCCTGCACCTCGATCAGCCGCCCGTCGCCGCTCATGACGACGTTGACGTCGACCTCGGCGCCCGAGTCCTCGGAGTAGTCGAGGTCGAGCAGAGCCTCGCCGTCGACGATGCCGACCGAGACGGCCGCGACGGAGTCGGTGAGCGTGCGGCCGAGCCCGAGCTTGTCGAGCGCGCGTTTCGCCGCCACGTAAGCGCCCGAGATCGCGGCGCACCGCGTGCCGCCGTCGGCCTGGAGGACGTCGCAGTCGAGCCAGAGCGTCCGCTCGCCGAGCGCCTCCAGGTCGGTGACCGCGCGCAGCGAGCGGCCGATCAGGCGCTGGATCTCGACCGTCCGGCCCTTCTGCCTGCCCGTACTCGCCTCCCGCGACGTGCGCTCGCCGGTCGACGCCGGCAGCAGGCCGTACTCGGCGGTCATCCAGCCCCGCCCCGATCCCTTCAGCCAGCGCGGGACGCCCTCCTCGATCGACGCCGTGCAGAGCACGCGCGTCTTCCCGACGGAGATCAGCGCCGAGCCCTGCGGGTTGTCGAGGAAATCGACCGTGATCTCCAGCGGGCGGAGCTCGTCGGTGCGACGGCCGTCCTCCCTCACGCCGCCGCGGCCTCGAGCTCGGCGATCGCGACGTGCTCCGTCCCGTCCAGCGGCAGCTGGAGGAAGCGCTGGCCCAGCCGCTCGAACAGCGTCGTCTCGCCGGTGGTCAGGAACCGGTAGCTGCCCTCCCGCCGGGAATCGTTCTCGATGCCCTTGCGCGCCAGCGTCTCGGCGACCTCGCGCGCGGTCTCCTCGGCGGAGAAGACGAGCGTGACGTCGCGGCCGAAGACGCGCTCGAAGATCGGTCGGATCAGCGGGTAGTGGGTGCAGCCGAGGATCACCGTGTCGGCGTCCGCGTCCTTGAGCGGCGCGGCGTACTCGCGTACCGCCGCGATCGTCTCCGCGCCGAACGGCTCTTCGCTCTCGATCAGCGGGACGAGCCGTGGGCAGGCGACGGGGAAGAACCGCACCCCGGCATCCAACGTGTGTACGAGGTCCGCGTACCTTCCCGCCTTCACCGTCGCCTCGGTGGCCATCAGGCCGATCTGACGGTTGCGCGTCGCCTGCACCGCGGCGTGCGCCTCCGGCGTGATCACGCCGACCACGGGCACCCGGATCTGCTCCTGGAGCTCGGGCAGCGACGCAGAGGTGGCCGCGTTGCAGGCGACGAGGATCAGCTTCACACCCTGCGCCTCGAGGTAGGAGGCGATCTCGAGCGAGAACCGCCTGATCTCGTCGAGCGGCCGCGGGCCGTAGGGCAGGCGCGCGCCGTCGCCCAGGTAGACGAAATCCTCGTGCGGCATCGTCACGAGGCACTCGTGGAGAACGGTCAAGCCGCCCATTCCGGAGTCGAAGACGCCGATCGGCCGCGAATCCATCGGCGCGATTGTGACAGTCGCAGCGGCGCGGCTAGCCTTCCGGCGTGAGTCGGGGTCTCGCATTGACGCTCGCCGCCGTGGCGGCGGCGCTCGTGGCCACGTCGCCGGCCCAGGCGTTCGTCCGCACCGACCAGAAGCTCACGACGAGCGACGGCGTCGAGCTCGCGACCACGCTTTACGTCCCCGACGGCGCTGCGCCGAGCGGCGGCTGGCCGGCCGTCCTGCTCCTGCACGGTCTCGGCGGCAACCGGAGCTCGATGAACGAGATCGCCGAGCAGTTCCTCGTGCCGTACGGCTACGCGGCGCTCACGGTGGACGCGCGCGGCCACGGCGAGTCGGGCGGGCGGTCAACGCTCGTGGGATCGCGCGAAACCGCCGACTACGCCGCCGCCCTCTCCTGGCTGCGGGCGCGCCCCGGCGTCAGCGACTCGAAGATCGGCGCCGTCGGCTTCTCGCTCGGCGGCGGCTCGGTCTGGAAACTGCTGACGGCGCCCGGCGCACGACTCGCAGCGGCGATCCCGGTGATCACGTGGACGAACCTCTACGACGCCCTGATGCCGCAGGGCTTCGCGAAAGCGGGACTGGTGGCGTACTTCCGCAGCCTGCTCCCGGACAACCGCTGGGATCCGCAGGTGCTCGCCCTCTCAAACGACGCGCTGGCGGGACAGAACGCCGCGCGGATTCAGCGCTTCGCCGCGGATCGGTCGGTCGCCAACACGCTCGGACGGATCCGGACACCTGTCTTCATGATCCAGGGTCGCCGCGATTACGCGTTCGACATGAACCAGGCGCTGACCGCGTTCGCCCGGCTCAGCGGCCCGAAGCGCCTCTACCTCGGCGACCTCGGCCACTCGCCGGCCGCCAATCCGGCGGCGGAGCGGACCTACTACCTCACCCAGGCGCGCCTCTGGCTCGACCGCTACCTGAAGAACGTGCGGAACGGCATCGACACCCGGCCCAAGATCGAGCTCGCGCCGGATCCCTGGACGGGGCGCACCACTCAGTACGCGGCGCAACCCGCGCGGCGGATCCTCCGCCTGCGCTTCCGCGGCTCGAGGCGAATCGAGAGCAACGGCAAGGTCGTCCGCACGACCGTGCCGACGAAAAGGCTGAACGAGACGTTCGGATCCGCCCTCGTCAGCGTCAAGGTCGCCTCGACGACGCGCTGGCCGCACCTCGTCGCCGTGCTCTCGGCGCTGACGCCGCGCGGCGACGAGCTCGTCGTCAGCGAGGGCGCCGCCCCGACGCCCGTCCTCTCGGGACGGGTGCGCGTGGTCACGATCAGGCTCCTCAGCCAGGCGACGACGATTCCGCGCGGCTCGCGCCTCCGCCTCACCGTCGCAGGCTCGTCCACCGCCCAGTCCTCGGCCAATCTGCTCTATCCGATCGCGGTCCAGGCGGGCGCGCGCGTGACGGTCGGCGAGGCGCGGATGGTCCTCCCTGTCCTCAAGCGGCCGATCTCCCGCTAAGGACCTGGCAACCGTTCGCCG
>DASTHD010000109.1:0-3215 GCA_035605555.1 Gaiellaceae bacterium | reverse complement strand
CACTGCGCCGCGGAGGAACTCGCGGCGCGACCGCGGCCCTCACCGCGGTCGGCGCCGCCGTCCTCGCGGCGCTCGCGTTCGTTCCGCTGCTCGGCTTCGTCGAGGCCGTGATCGTGCCGGCGATCGGCGCGCGGATGCGCCGGAGCGAGCCGACGCGGTATGCGGGCCTGCGCACGCTCGCCCGCGACTGATGCCGAAGAAGCTCATCTTGATCGTCATCGACGGGCTGACGCCGGACGTCTTCGAGGCGGCAGTGGAGACCGCAGCCGCACCGACGCTCGCGGCGCTCGCGGAGACGGGGGAATACCGGCGCTCGCTCTCGACCTTTCCCTCGCTGACACCCGTCTGCCTGGCCACCCTCGCGACGGGGGGCGGCCCCGACGTACATCACATCCCGCACCTCGTCTGGTACCACCGAGGCGAGCAACGCCTGGTCGAATACGGCTCCTCGTTCGGCGCGATGCGCGCCGTGGGCACACGCCGGTCGATCCGCGACGCGATCGTCGAGATGAACGCCGAGCATCTCGCGTCCAGCGCCGTGACCGTCTTCGAGGCGCTGGAGGACTCCGGACTGGTCACGGCCGCCGTCAACGTCCCCTGCTACCGGGGCCGGACACGGCATGCCCCCACCGTCCCCGGCGTCGTCCGTCCCGTCGAGGGCCCACGGCGGTTCTTCTACTTCAACCTCTTCGAGTCCGACGTCACGGGCGCCCCGTTTGCCGTCCGTGACCGCGCACTGGGCTCGATCGACGCGTATGCGGCAGCCGTCGGCCGCTGGCTCGTCACGCGCGACGGCTTCGACTTCCTGTTCTTCTACCTGCCGGACTACGACTTCGCCTCCCACGCCCTGGGGCCGGGGGAAGCGGGCGCGGCCCTGGCGAGAAGCGACGGCGCCGTCGCTGCCCTCGTCGAAGCCGCAGGCGGCCTCGACGCCTTCCTCGAGCGCTACGACATCGTCCTCTGCTCGGATCACGGCCAGACGCCTGTCGAGCGCTTGTTCCGCCTCGAGGAACCGCTCTCGGACTTCCGCCTTCACCGGCGCGGCTCGCGCCGTGACGCCGAGCTCGCGGTGACGGCGTCCAACCGGGCCGGGATGGTCTATGTCCTGCCCGCGGCGCGGACGGAGCCGAGCGAGATCGCGCGGCGCTTGAGCGGAGAGCCGGCGCTGGACGTGGTCATGTTCCGCGACGGGAACGAAGGAGTCGCGCTGCGCGACGGTGAGGAGCTGCGCTTCGGCCCGGACGCCGAGGGCTGGCAGGGACGGGCCTGGCATGCGCTTGCCAACCCGAATGCAGGCGACGTCCTGGTCTCGGCGGCCGCGGGAGTCGAGCTGGCCGATCACGGCGGGCGGCACCATGTCGGGGGCGGCTCCCATGGCTCGCTGCTGGACGGCGATTCGCTCGTCCCCATGCTCGTGACCGGCGGCGCCCCGCCGCCCCAGAGCATCGCCGGCGTGGCGCCGCTCGTGCTCCGCCACTTCGGCGTCGAGGCACCGGCCTATGCCCGTGCCGCCTGAACGGGAGCGGATGGTCGAGCGGCAGCTGCGCGGTCGCGACATCGTCGACGAACGCGTGCTGGCGGCGATGGAACGGGTGCCGCGTGAGCTCTTCGTGCCCGAGGATCTTCGGCGTCAGGCCTTCGACGACGCGGCGCTGCCGATCGGGGCCGGGCAGACGATCTCGCAGCCGTACATGGTCGCCCGGATCTGCGAGGAGCTCGGCCTCGACGGCGACGAGCGCGTGCTCGACGTCGGGACCGGTTCCGGCTACCAGGCAGCCGTGCTCGCCGAGTTGGCGGACGAGGTGCACTCGATCGAGCGGGTGCCCGAGCTTGCCGAGCAGGCACGACGGAACCTGGCCGCGGCCGGCTACGACCGGGTCGTCGTCCACGAGGGAGACGGTTCCCGCGGGCTTCCCGAGCATGCGCCCTACGACGCGATTGCCGTCGCCGCGGCCGCGCCCGGGTTTCCGCAGGCGCTCTACGACCAGCTGACACCGGGCGGCCGCCTGGTGGTGCCGGTCGGCAAGCGACACGGGCAGCGGCTCCAGGTCATCGTCCGGAGCCCTGAAGGCCCGGCGGTGCTCAGGTCGGTGCCCTGCCGCTTCGTCCCGCTGGTCGGCGAGGAGGGGTTCGAAGGCTGAACACGGCACGGGCCCACGTCGTCGTCCGCGGTCGGGTGCAAGGCGTCTTCTTCCGTTCGGATGCCCGCCAGCGCGCCCGGTCGCTCGCCCTCACCGGCTGGGTGAGAAACAACACTGACGGCACGGTCGAAGCGGTGTTCGAGGGCGACCGCGAGCGGGTGGGGTCGATGGTCGAGTGGTGCCGTCGCGGGCCGTCCGGAGCGCTAGTTGAAGATGTGGACGTGGACTGGGCGAAGCCACAGGGCGAAGCGGGGTTCTCCGTCCAGGGTGGATGGGCTTAGATGGAGGCGATGAGACAGCTGCTCCAGCGGCCGGTAAAGCTGCACGGCGTCCAGGTCGGCCGCGTCGTGGACGTGATCCTCGAGCCGGAGACCGAGCGGATCGTCGGGTACGAGGTGCGCTGCGAAGACCAGCGTCATCGCTTCTTGCCGGCTGCCGCCGCGACGGCGTCCGACGCGTCGATCGCGATCGACTCCCCGTTCGCGCTGCTCGACACCGACGAGCTGGAGTTCTACCGCCGGAGGGGCAAGACTCTGCGGGCCCGCCGCGAATCGGCCGCCTGACTTGCGAAACGGGTAGGCTCGCCGCCGTCCGTGTCGCGCTCGATCGCCACCTCGCTCGTCCTCGTCGGCGGCCGCGCCGGCGCAGCGCTCCGGCGTCCCCACAACTGGGTTCAGCTCGCGAAGTTCTGCACCGTCGGCGCCATGGGGTACGTCATCAACCTCGCGGTGTTCAGCGCGCTCGTCCTCGGCGCGGACTGGCACCACCTGCTCGCCGCAACGGTTTCGTTCCTCGTCGCCGTGACGAACAACTACACATGGAACCGCGTCTGGACGTTCAGAGGCCAGCGTGGACATGTCGCCTACCAGGGCATCCGCTTCCTGATCGTCGCCGTCTGCGCCCTGGCCGCGAACCTGTTGATCCTCGACGGGCTCGTGATGCTCGGAATGGAGAAGATTCCCGCGCAGGCGCTCGCGATCCTCTTGGTGACGCCGCTGAACTTCATCGGCAACAAGCTCTGGAGCTTCCGCCGAAGGCCCTGATGCGAGCGCTCCTCGTCGTCGTGCTCGCGCT
>DASTHD010000087.1:0-12830 GCA_035605555.1 Gaiellaceae bacterium | reverse complement strand
TCCCGCTCCGGTTGCCGTTGACGCGGTTCCCGCGCGAGATCGCCCGGCTTCCGTCGTCCCAGCGGGCCGACTGCAGCGCCACCATCTCTCCCTGGCTGTCGCAGCCGACGTTCCCCCGGACGACGTTGCTGGACGAGCCCTGAAGCGTGATCGCCGGCCGGGCGCCGCCAACGAAGACGTTGCCGGCGATCACGTTCCGGTCGCCGCCGACGTCGACGAACAGGCCGGCGCCGCTCATCCGCTCGAACCGGTTGAACGTGAAGGTGTTGTCGCTCGACCCCTGACCCTCGTGGCGCCACTCGACATTCACCCCGGCCTGCGCGTCCGAGATCAGGTTCCGCGAGATCAGGGAGCGGTTCGTCGAGTGCTCGACGTAGATCCCGACTCGCGTGTCTCGGATGACGTTCCGCACGATCGTGGTGCGCGTGGATGAGCCGACGGTCTCGATCCCGTCCCAGCGCGCGCGCAGGACGCGGTTGCCGATGATCGCAGCCTCGACGCCGCCGGTCCAGATGCCGCCCTCGTTCGTCCCGCAGCCCGCGGTATTCCGCGTGTCATAGACGCAGGCGTCTCGCGCCGGGTCGCGGATGTCGCGGACGTCGTTGTCGAGCGCCAGGCCGTGCAGGGCGGCGGCCGGACGGCCGAACTCCTTCTGGCCGAGCAGGATCCCGTACGAGCGGAAGCCGCGAATCCGGTTGCGGATCGCGCTCGTGTCGCGGGAGCGGTCGGAGCCGAGGGAGAAGACGCCGGCCTGGGCGCTCCCGTCGCTCGTGAGCTCCGAGTCCTGGACGGAGACGTCCGAGTGGGCGCCCCAGACGTTCACGCCGTGGGTCCGGATCCGCACGATCCGCAGCCGCTGGAGTCTCACGTTGCGCGAGCCGTCGAAGACGGCGATCGCGATCCCCTCACGGTCGGTGCCCGCCTTCGGGCCACCGCCGTCGACCGTGAGGTCGGAGATCCGGATTCGCTCTCCCCGCGCGACGATCAGCGCCCAGTAGCGCGCCCCCGGCTTCGGCGCGATCACCGTGCCGGGGCCGGAGCCGACGAGGCGCGCGCCGCTCCCGACCCGCAGCTGATCGACCTCGTAGCGACCCGGTGTGAGGCGAACCGTCACGCCACCACGGCGGAGCTCCTCGCGCGCCCGCTCGAACGTGTTCCCGGGCCGCGCTTCGATTACCTCTGACCCCGAGGGCGCCACCGTCAGCGACCTGGCGGACGAGGCGGCCCGCCGGCCGAGGTTGTCGACCGCCTCCGCCCGGATTCGGTGCTCGCCATGGGGCAGGAGCGCAGGCTCGACGTCGAGCGCGAAGGGGGGCGTCGTGTCGGAGCCGAGCGGCTTACCGTCGAGCAGGAACGTCACGGCCACGACCCGTCCGGACGAGGCCTTCGCCGCCGCTCGGAGCTCGCCGGAGTGCGTCAACCGCCCCGGCCCGAGGTACCGGACACTGGGCGGCGCACCGGCCGGAGGCGCGGCGGTCGGCGGCTCCGATGTCGAGCTCGAGCACCCCACGAGCGACGCGACCGCGATGAGGGCCGCCAGGGTTCGAATTGCCCGGGGGTACGTATCTACAGAGAGATGACCGACCTCGCGAACGGCCGTGTCCGCTACGCGCCGGCGCTGCCGTCCGACCAGCCGGTCGAGACCGGCCGCTACCTCGACGCGCTGAGGCGCAGCAAGCTCCTGGTCGCACTGATCGTGCTGCCGCTGACCCTGGCCGTCCTCGTGGTCTCGGCCATGCTGCCGGAGAGCTACCGCGCCACCGCCAAGATCGTCCTCCAGAGCACCGCCGACCCGCTCGGATCCGGCGACGTCGCGAGCACAGAGCGCCGGCTCGCGACGATCAACGCGCTCCTGACAACACGGGAGACCTTGCGGCGCGCGGCCCGGAAACTGCCGGGTGAGACCGCCGCCTCGCTGGACGAGAAGGTCACCGCCAGCGTCGACCCGACCGCCAACATCCTCTCGGTCGTTGCCACCCACGATACGGCCCGCGGCGCCTCGCGGACCGCGAACGCCGTCGCGCGGACGTTCCTCACCGAGCAGCGACGCGTCGAGCGCATCCGCCTGAACCGAGCGCGGGCGACGCTCCGCAGCGCGCTCGCGGCACTCGAAGGACGCCGAGGGCAGCAGATCGAGACCGAGCGAGGGGCGATCCGCGAGCGCCTGACCGACCTGAACGTCGGCGCTGCGACGAGCGGTTCCGAGCTCGCGCTCGCCGAGGCGGCGCAGCCGCCCAAGCAGCCGTACGCGCCGCGGCCGGTTCGCAACGCCCTGTTCGCCTTCTTCGCCGCCGGCTTCATCGCGGCGCTCGTCGTGCTCGCCCGCGCCCAGCTCAAGCCGCGCATCAGCGGCGCGCGCGAGCTCAGCCGGCTGCTCGAGCTGCCCGTCCTCGCCGAGATCCCCTACGTGCGCCGGGGCCTCGGCCACCGCCCCCACACCGTGAGCGCCGCGGAGTACGAGGCCTACCAGACCCTCCAGGCGTCCCTCCGGCGCCAGCTGCCGGCGACGTCCCAGCGGATCGTGCTGGTGACGAGCGCGCTCCACGGGGAGGGAAAGTCCGAGGTCACAGCGGCGCTCGGGCTCGTCCTCTCGCAGGCCGGCCAGCGGACGTGGCTCGTCTCGGCCGACATGCGGACGCCGCGACTTCACGAGCTCTTCGACGTCGCCCAGACCCCAGGGCTCGCGGAGGTGCTTGCCGGAGCCAGGAACGGCGACGCGAGCGGCATCTTCGAGCTGAGCGCCGCCCGCAGCGGCTCCGGCAGCCTCCACGTGCTGGCCAGCGGGCGGACGCCGCGCGATCCCGCGCAGCTGCTCGCCACGGACACGCTCGACGACTTCTTCGACGAGATCCGCCAGTCCGAGTACGACTACGTCCTTCTGGACGGTCCGCCGCTCCTCGGCCTCGTCGACAGCCAGGTGCTCGCGCAGCGGGTTGACGGCGTGCTCCTCGTGTGCCGCCCCGACCAGCTCACGCCGGAGACCGCGCTTGCCACCCGGGAGCTGATCGACCGTCTGGAGATCAACGCGGTCGGCTTGGCGATCGTCGGCGCTCGGGGCTCGACGCACTTCTACCTCCCCGGGTAACGGGCCCTGAGCGCCGTCCCAGCCCAGATCAGGGCAGCTACGAGCCAGAGGTGACGCCAGTGCAGGGTGTCGACGAAGACGCTGTTCGCGAGGATCCCGCACCAGGCGCCGAAGAGCGTCGCGGAGCCGATCCCGTAGGTGTCGGCGCCGAGGACGGCGTTGCGGCCGGCGAAGCCGAGGGTCAGCACCATCAGCGCGAGTACGACGAGGAGGCCGAGGACCCCTTCCTCGGCGAGGGCGCGGACGTAGGTGCTGTGGGCCGAGATCTGCGAGACCCGCTCGAACTGCCCGGGCCCGATTCCGAGCGGATACTCGGCGGCCAGGTCGACGCCGGAGAGCTGGGCGCCGAACCGCTGCGTGTCGTAGGCCTGGATCGAGGCCCGCTCCTCCAGGAACGTGAGGGAGGAGCTGGCGGCGACGGTGACCGCGAGCGCCGCGCCGGCGACGAGGACGGTCGCGCCGAGCAGGGCCGCCCGGCCGAAGCCGCCCCGGCGCAGCGCGAGCACGCTGAAGACGACGAGCGTGCCGACGGCGAGGTTCAGCCACGCGGAGCGGGAGAACGAGAAGAGCACGCCCAGCGTGAGCACCGAGAGCAGCACGAGCTTGACGGGCAGTCGCAGCCGCAGCAGCCGCGGCGCCACGATCTCCTCCATCAGGACGAGCGCGGCGGGCACGAGGAACGGCCCGAAGACGTTCGGGTCCTTGAACAGTCCCTGGGCGCGCGGCCCGCGGACGAAGGCCTCCGCGCCCGGGAAGGGAGCGAGCAGCGCCAGGCAGGCGAGGCCGGCCGAGAGAACGGCCGCGGCAAGGTAGGCGACCAGCACCAGCCGCGCCCGCGAGGAGGAGCGCACGTACGAGGCGAGCCAGAGCCCGAAGACCCCGAGGTAAAGCGTGATCCCGAAGAAGTTGACGGCGCGCGCCGCGTCGATCACCTCGATCGACGCCATCAGGTTGAGCGCGAGGAAGGCGGCGACGAGCAGCGTGATGCTGAGCGGCACGCGCTGGAGGTCGAAGCGCCACGTGGCAATCGCGACGGCGATCAGGACGCCGAAGATGAGGTCGGCCGGCGCCGGCTCGATCCGCACCGCAGCGAGCAGCAGAATCGCGAGCGCAACAGCGGCGTCGTAGCGGGTAAGCGCGAGCGCCAGCGTTCCCAGCAGGCCGAGACCGAAGCCAAGGACGAGGGGCACAGGAAGCGGGTGGCGGCCCAAGGCGAGTCCGAGGGCCAGGAAGGCCGCGAGCAGCCCGGCGGCCGCCGCGGCGAGGGCCGCCGCCCGCACCGCCTGCCCGCGGCGGACGGCGATCGGCTGGACGATCTCCACGAGGAGCCCTCAGCCACGCACCCGCGCAAACCGCGGGTGCTGCTCGTGATCACGCTGGCGGAGGTGGGCGGCGCGCAGAGCTACGTTGCCGCGCTGCTGCCCGCGCTCGCCGGCCGCTTCGACGTCTCCGTCGCAGCTCATGGGATGGGCCCCCTCCGCGAGGCTGCGGCAACCACGGGGGCCCATTTCATCCCGCTTCGACACGTGCGCCGCGCGATCAATCCCTGGCGGGACCTGGCCGGGCTCGTGGAGCTCGCCCGGGTGCTGCGGCGCGAACGGCCCGACATCGTGCATGCGTCGAGCTCGAAGGCGGGCGTGCTTGGTCGGCTGGCGGCGCTCCTGGCCGGCGTGCCGATCCGAATCTTCACGGCCCACGGCTGGGCGTTCGGCGCCCGCTCCGGCGTGACCTCGCGCTTCTACCGGCTGGCAGATCGCCTGATGCGGCCGCTGACATCGCAGACGATCTGCGTGTCGGAGCGTGAGCTCGCGGCGGGCGTGGAAGCGCACACGTGCGATCCCGAGCGGACCGTCGTCATCCGCAACGCCGTCGACGTCGAGGCCTGGCCCGTTGCTACCGGGGAGCGACCGCGACCGCTGGTCGTGTCGGTCGGAAGGTTGAAGGCGCCGAAGGACTTCCCGACCCTCGTCCGCGCGCTCGGCCTCCTGCCGGAGGGAACTTTCGAGGGCCTGATCGTCGGCGACGGGCCCGATCGTCGAGTCGTGCAGCGGCAGCTCGTCGGGCACGGGCTCTCGGACGTCGTGCGCCTCGCCGGCGAGCGGCACGACGTCCCGGAGATCCTCGCGGCCGCTGACGTGTTCGTGCTCTCGAGCCGCTCCGAGGGCCTGCCGGTCTCCGTGCTCGAGGCCATGGCCGCCGGGCTTCCGGTCGTCGCCTCCGACGTCGGCGGCGTGTCGGAGCTCGTGCTCGACGGCGAAACCGGCCTGCTCGTACCGGCCGGCGACGCGCCGGCACTGACGCGCGCGCTCGCCTGGTTGCTCGAGGACCGGGCGCGGCGGCAGCGACTGGGCGACGCGGCTCGGGCGCGCGTGGTGAGGGACTTCAGCCTCGAGGCGTTTCGGCAAGCACATCTGGAGCTCTACCGCCGCGAGCTCGCGACGCGGGGACTGCCGGCGCCGGCACCGGCGCCGTAGCGCCGGCGGCGGTACACACCGCGCAGCGGAGGCGGCGAGTCGTGGCCGCCGCCGACCTTGGCGCGGAAGTCGAGCAAGGAGTCGCGGGCGTCGATCTGGCGGCGCTGGAGCGCCAGCCGGTCGGTCGCTTGGGTGTTGACGCCGGGCTCGCACGACACGGCGACGCGGTAACCGGCCTGGGCGACGAGCGCGCGCTCGCGGGGGCCGAAGAGGCCGGCGGGGTAGCAGAAGGCCGTCACCGGCCGCCCGAGCCGCTCCTCGAGCGCGACCTTGCAACCCTCGATCTCCTGGCGAGCGGCGGCGTCGCGCAGGCGGAGCAGGTTCGGGTGGGTGACGGAGTGCGCCTCGAACCGGAGCGTCCCTTCCGCGTCGAGCTCAGCGATCTCGTCCCACCCGAGCAGCGGCGGCTGGTCGCGGTACCAGTCGAAGAGCGCCCAGCCGGAAGTGACGGCGGTGGTGACGAAAACCGTGGCCCGGAAGCCCCGCTCGGCGAGGATCGGCAGCGCCTGCTCGGCGACGTCGAGGAATCCGTCGTCGAAGCTCAACCCGATCGTCCGCGGCGTCCACTGCCGCTCCTCGAGGAGCCGAGCGGCCTCGACCACGTCCACCACCCGATACGACTCCGACGCGAGGTAGTCCATCTGCTCGCGAAACGCCCTCGGCGTGACGGCGAGCTCGTCCTGGTCGTCGGAGACGCGGTGGTAGAGCAGGATGCGGAGGCCGTTGCCGTTCGGCCGGCCCTGCGTCCGCCGCAGCCAGGCCTCCGAGCGATAGCGGGTGGCGAGGGCCTTGAGCGCGTGGAAGCTCACCGCAGGCGCCCCACCAGCCGTCGCACCGGCGAGAGGCCGGTGAAGTAGAACCGGCGCAGACGGTGCGAGCGCTTGAGCCGCTTCCGGAGCCGGATCGCGTTGACGCGCGCCGCGACGGCTGCGGAGCCGCGCATGCTCGCGGCGAGGCCGAAGCCCTGGCAGAGCGGCTCGAACTTGTCGGTGAACTCGAGCTTGTAGCGGTCGGCGCCGCCGAGGAACTCGACCTTCGTCACCCCCTCGTCGATCGCCGTCTCCATCGCGTCGAGCGTGTTCAGGAGGCCCGGCGAGTAGCGGCCGTACGCGGGGTCGAAGCCGATGCGGTGGACGTACATGCTGCCCTCGAAGAGGAAGAGGTAATGGAAGGCGATCGCGCGGCCGTCCAGCTTCAGCGTCACGATCCGCGCGGCGTCGAGCTCGGCGAGCGCGCGGATCGCGGCCCGGTGGAAGCGCCTTCCCCCGGGTGTGGCGAAGCGCGATCCGTCCGGCCGGCCGTCCCAGCGCAGCAGGTGCAGGCGGAAGCCGTCCTCGAGTGCCGCGACCAGCTCGTCGGCCGTCCGCGCGACGACGGTCTCGAGCTTCCCGACCGCGGCGAGATGGCGCCGGCGGCGCCGGTGCTGAGCCCGTACCTTGCTGGACACACTGTCGCGGTAGACGGCGTCCCAGTCACCGTCCACGTCGAGCACCGGCGCCTCGGCGCGTTCGAGGAGAAGGAGTCGGGCTGGCCCGAGCTCCCGCGCGAGGCGGCTACCGACGGGCATCCCGAAGAGGTCGGCGAAGTCGTGCGGCGTGGCGGCCGCGCGCTCGACCAGAGCCTTGGCGGGCACGACGCCGTCGTTCGGATCGACGAGCAGGTCTGCAAGAGCCGACTGGTCGCCGCCCAGGAACGAGAGCACGTCGAGGCCGCGCCAGCGCATCACGCACAGCGGCAGCGCCCCGACTAGGCGGCCGTCCTGATAGGCGACCTGGACTGCCAGTCGCCCGCCGTCGCCGTACTCCCGCCACCACTCGCGGAGCCACCCGTGCAGGAGCATCGGGCTCGGCCGAGGCATCGCCCGGACAAGGTCGTCCCACTCCCCCGAAAGCCGGGCGAAGGCGTCGTCGCCCGAGACGGTCTCGAGCGTCAGACCGCCTGAATCAGTGGCCAAGCCCACACTTAGAACGTTCCCCTCGCCCGAACGGCCGAGTCCACGCGGCTGAAAAACCGTTGCCGGTCCCCCTCCCGCCGGACCACGACGACGTCACGGCCGTTCCGCCGGCGCTCGAGCTCGGCGAGGAGGTCGGCGCGGAGGCGCCGCCGGTAGTGCCAGTGTCCGCGCACGAAGTTGAGCAGCGAGCGGTCGGCGCGGCCTCGGGGCGACGCTCGCGGGACGCCCTCGACCGGGCCCCGGCTGAGTCGCCGGCGTGCGGCCCGCCAGAGGCAGCGGACGGGCGAGGCGTCGAGGAAGACGACGGTGTCGGCGACCTCGAGCCAGTCGGGAAGCATGTCGTCGTGCTGGGCGTCGACGACCCACGGAGGGGCGGCGAGGGCTTGCCGCTGGAACGCCTCCCACTCGTCGGACGGCGTCGCCACCCAACCGGGACGCCAATAGAGCTGGTCGAGATGCAGCACCGGGATCCCGAGGCGGAGCCCGAGCTCGCTCGCAAGCGTCGACTTCCCAGCCCCGGCGGGGCCGATCACCGCAACACGATCCATCCTCGTCCTGAAGATTCCGCCTTGGGGACTCGCCGAGTCCTACCGGGGGAAGCTTTCTGATGTGGGCTCGAGGGTTGACGCGGGGGGAATTGCGGTCCGCCGCTGGTGGGCGTCGACGATCGCCCTCGACCCCAGGGGCGTCGCCGCCGCGGGGCAGGCGCTCCTCGTCTGGCTCCCGTGCTTCACCTTCGCGACACACAGGTTCGGGCCTGGCCAGTTCTCCTTCGCCGCGTCACTGCTCCTCGCGGCGGTTTGGCTCGTCTGCCTCCGGAGCGCCTTCGCCGCCGTCCATCTGACGCTCGGGTCGGCCGTCCGCTGCGCCGTTGGAACGGTGACGGGATTCGTCGGCGTCTCCGCCGTCGCGCTCTGGATCCCGGGCATGGGGATGGGCTTCACGACCGTGCTGCTGCTGGCGATCTCGGTCTTCGTGCTGACGACGATCTGGGAGGCGATCTCACAGCGGGTGGTCGGCAAGCGCCGGGTGCTCATCGTGGGGACGACGAGCTCGGCCGAGGCCGTCGCGGACGCGATCTCGTTCGAGGGGAGCGCGCCGTTCACGGTCGTCGGCGCCGTGGACGACGAAGAGGGCGCCACTGGGAGGCTCGGGTCGGTCGCCGAGCTGACGCGCGTGATCGAGGAGCAGCATCCCGACCTGGTCGTCCTGACCGACGGCGAGGGGTCGACGAAGGCGATCGACCGGCTGCTCTCCGCGCCGTCGGGAGGCTTCCGCGTCGTCGGGCTGGCGCACTTCTTCGACCACGCGTTCGGCCGGGTGCCGCTCGAGAACCTGACCGCGACCTGGTTCATGAGCATCTTCCACGTCTGGCAGCGGCCGTATACGCGGTTCGCAAAGCGGACGTTCGACGTCGTCTGCGCGTCGATCGCGCTGCTCATTGCCGCGCCGCTGATGCTCGTGATCGCCGGGCTCGTCCGCCTCTCCGCCGGCCCTGTGATCTACCGGCAGACGCGTGTCGGCGAGGGGGGCCGGCGGTTCACGATGTACAAGTTTCGGACGATGCGGGCCGACGCCGAGGAGCCCGGGCAGCCGGCCTGGGCCGCGGAGGACGATCCCCGAGTCACCCGCGTAGGCCGGTTCCTCCGGAAGCTCCACCTCGACGAACTGCCCCAGCTCTGGGACGTGCTCAAGGGCGATATGTCGGTCGTCGGCCCGCGCCCCGAGCGTCCCGAGTTCATCCCGATGCTCGAGGAGGCGATTCCCTTCTTCACCCGCCGCCTCCTCGTCAAGCCGGGGATCACGGGCTGGGCGCAGCTTCGCCGGGACTACACCTCCGACACCGAGGGCGCCGCGGAGAAGCTCTCGTACGACCTGTGGTACCTCCGGCACCGCACCTTGACCGTCGACCTGGCTATCTGCGCCAAGACGGTCTCCACCCTCTTCCAGAGGCCGGGACGATGAGCGACGCCCGCAGCAAGCGCGCGCCGGCGCCCAAGGCCTGGTTCCGCGTCGAGGAGGTCGAGATCTCGTGGCTGCCGGTCGGTGAAGGCGCCTTCCTCCTCTGGGTGCTGGCCGTGCTCGTCGCCGTCTGGGTCGGGGTCGCGGCGGCCCTCGGTCTGCTCTAGCGGCATGGTCACGACCGAGGTCATCTCGTCGGAAGCTGACTTGGAGGCACTCGGCGGGGACTGGGACGACCTCGTCCGGTCGATGCCTCGCCCGAGCCCGTTCCTGCTCCGCGACTGGCTCGTCGAGTGGTGGCGGCACTACGGGGACGGCGGCCGGCTGACCGTGCACGTCGCGCGGCGCGACGGCCGGCTCATCGGCGCGCTGCCGCTGTGCCGGCGACGGCGCTACGGCCTCGCGGTCACCGAGTTCGTGGGCGGGTCGCGGACACCGCTCGCCGACCTGCTGCTCGCGCCTGGCGAGAATGGCGACACGGCGGCGGGCCTCGTCGGTGAGGCGATGGAGGACGACCACGACTTCGCCGACCTGTTCGGGATGTCCCAGCGCAGCCGACTGGTAAAGAGCCTGCCCACCGGCGCCCTCCGCCTGGTGGAGCGGCTCGAGGCCCCGGTGCTCGACCTCTCGAAGGGCTGGGAGGAGATCGAGCGGACACGACTCTCGTCCAAGGCGCGCGCGACGAGGCGCCAGCGGCTGAAGAAGCTCTCCAAGCTCGGCCCGGTCGAGATCACCGTCGCCAGAACGGCCGACGAGCTCGAGCCGGCGCTGGACGAGGCGTTCCGCCTCCACGCGCTCCGCTGGGCGGGCCACCGCGAGACCTCCGGCTTCTCCTCGCCGACCGGCCGCGCCTTCCATCGAGCGGCCGTGGCGCGGCTCGCGCCGACCGGCGTGCCCCGGCTCGTGCTCATCCGCGTTGGCGAGCAGGCGGTCGCCTACAACCTCTACCTCCAGCTCGACCGCATGTTCTGCGGGGTGACGATGGCGTTCGACCCCGAGTACGCGAAGTATGCCCCGGGCACCGAGGCACTGCTCTCCACCCTCGAGACCGCGGCCGCCGAAGGCGTCGAGCGGGCCGAGTTCCTGGGCGCGGCGACGGACTACAAACAGCGCCTCGCCGACGGCGTCGACCCGATCTACGAAGGCCTCGGCCTCGCAGCGAACCTGCGGGGGCGTGCGGCGGTGAACGCGATCGTCAACGGGATCCGCCTGCGGCGGCGGCTGAAGCGCTCACCCACCGCTCAGCGGATCTACGACCGCGTGCCGCGGCTCGGCCGGGCGGCGTAGACGCCCTTGATCCGCGGCGCCGCCCACCGGCGAAACCGGCGCAGTGCCTCCACGTCGTGCGTGGCGCGGTGGAGTTGGTAATACGCGCGCGGAGGGATCCACGGCAGCAGCGGTGAGCGCCGCTCCCGCAGGAGGGCGAAGAAGCGCGCCGCGTCCTGCTGGACGTAACGGTCGACCTGCTCGAACCAGCGGGCGCTGAACCGCGCGTCGGTCTGGGCGGGCCGCAGCGCCTCGCGCCTCCGGCGACCGTACGCCTCGAGCGCCGCGTCGAGGCCGGTCCCGGCGTCGAGCTCGGACGCCAGGGCGATTGCGTCCTCGAGCGCCAGCTTGGTGCCGGAGCCGATCGTGAAATGGGTCGTATGCGCGGCGTCACCCATCAGGACCAGGTTCCCGCGGTGCCACCTTTCGTTCGTGACCGTCCGGAAGCTCAGCCACGGCAGCGGCTCCCCCAGCCTCGCGTTGCTCCTCAGCGGATGGCCGTCCAGGTGCCGCGCGAAGAGCGTCTCGAGCCGAGCGAGGGTGCTGTCGTGGTCGAATTTTGCGAAGCCGAGCCCTTCCCACGTCTCCGGAGAGCACTCGACGATGAACGTGCTGGCGCCTTCTGCGTAGCCGTAGGCGTGAGCCCAGATCCAACCGGCCGATGTGTGCACAAACGGAAACGTGAAGACGTCGAAGACCTTGCTCGTGCCCAGCCAGACGTACATGTTCCGGCCGGTGAGGACCTCGGTGTAGAAGGTCTCGGCGTGACGCTGCCGTAGCCCGCTCGAGACGCCGTCGCACGCGACGACGAGATCGGCATCGAGTGCGGCCGGATCGTCCACCTCGTGCTCGAACTCCACCTCGACACCGCCCGAGAGCGCGCGTTCGAGCAGGAGGTCGAGCAGCCGCTGCCGGCCGATCCCGTACCCGTGGCCTGGAATCCCGGCCGGCGGCTCGGCACCGACCACGAGCTGCTCGCCGCCCCAACGGAACGCGCTGGCGGCCAGCGTTCGCGCCGTCGGCGGATCGCTGGCCTGAAGCTGGTCGAGCAGGCTGTCCCAGAAGACGACGCCCCAGCCCTCGGTGACCCCGGCCGGGTTGCGCTCGAAGACCGTGACCTCGTGCCGGCGGTCGCGCTCCTTCATCAGGATCGCGAGGTAGAGCCCCGCTGGGCCACCGCCGACGCAGACGATCCTCATCTCTTTCGCGAAGAAGATTCCCAGCTCGTCGGCTCGCGAGTCCGCCGGCGTCTGCGACCCTCGTGGAGAGAATCGCTACGGAGCGTTTTGAAACCGAGGAGAGAGCCGATGCCTCACTCGAGTTCCTTACACCGGCCCAGGCGCCGATGGCCCTTCCTCTGCCTGCTGCTAGCCCTAACGTTCCTGCTCCGGAGCCCTCCGCCGCGAAAGACGATCTCAACCGCCGACGCGGACGGGGTCGCGGCCGTCTTAACGTACTCGGCGCGCCGCCGGCTCCGCCTCCTCCTCCGTCACCTCCACCGTTTCCGCGCCCT
Source organism: Gaiellaceae bacterium (assembly GCA_035605555.1). GTDB lineage: Bacteria > Actinomycetota > Thermoleophilia > Gaiellales > Gaiellaceae > JACDAN01. The sequence goes on along the minus strand of DASTHD010000087.1, from coordinate 576 downwards.
CCGCCTCCGCCCCCTCGATCTCCTCCTCGCCGGCGAATCCCCGCTCCACCGCCGCACGCGAGGCCAGCACCTTGCGTCGTGCCGAACGTGAGGCACAAGACATTTGAGCTTGCGCGGCAGGTACTCCTCGTGCACAAGTGCAAGCTCGGCAAGGTGGCTCGCGCCTAGCAATCAAGGTGTCGCGGGGACGCGTGATTTCCCAGACCCCGGGCTCGTTCGTGCTCGCGCGTGGGACGGCCGTGAACAAGGTCCTGAGCCGCGGCCGGCGTCGGTAGCCGCTTCGGGCGTCGGTAGCCGCTTCGTCTACGCTCGCCGATCATGGCGGCGTTGCTCGATCGCCTGCTCTCCATCGGAGCGGATCCTCGCGACACCGCCGACGAGCGCTTCCGGAGGCGCCTGCTCGTCGGCGTGGCGCTCATCATCCTTCCGGTCGCCTTCCTCTGGGGCTGCCTGTACTGGGTCGTCGGTGAGCGCGCGGTCGCGCTGACGCCGTGGGCCTATGCCACCGGATCGGTGATCAGCCTCGTCGTCTTCGCGCGGACGAAGAACTTCGCGTCGCTGCGCACCGCGCAGCTG
>DASTHD010000051.1:0-3546 GCA_035605555.1 Gaiellaceae bacterium | reverse complement strand
GAAGACGAGTGGGGATTCGTCGTCACCCACACGCTCGTCGGGGAACGGATCATCGGCTCCGCGCCTGCACTCGGGGGAGTGGCGCGCATCGTCCGCTCGTCACACGAGGCGTGGAACGGCAGCGGCTATCCGGATGGCCTCAGCGGTGAAGAGACATCGCTCGGCGCGCGCATCGTCGCGGTTTGCGACGCCTTCGAGGCGATGATTTCTCATCGGCCGTACCGTCCGCAGCGGACGGTCGAAGAGGCACTTGCGGAACTCCAGCGCTGCGCCGGGAGCCAGTTCGACCCGAGCGTCGTTGAGACCTTCTGCAAGACCGTGCGCGCGCGAGATGCGGATCCCGTTGCCGTGACCACGAGTCAGGTCGCCTAAGAGACGGATTCGACCGGGCGGCCTTGCGGGAGGCCGTTCTTTCAGCCAGTTTTGCGGACGGCGTACGAGTTCGCCGCCGGCGAGCGACTTGGCTCCGGTGATTTCGAGGGGGGAAGAGCGGCGCTGTTCTGGTGCTCGGAGAGCTCGGTTTCATCGTCCAGCAGAAGCGACGGCCCGCCCGGTAATGCTGACGGTCAGGTGCCGAGGATGTTCACGGCCCTGGCGGCGACCAGCAGCACGGCGCCGACTGAGATCATCGCGTCGAGCGCCATCATCCCCTTCGCCCACCGAGTCAGCGGCATCGCGTCCGTCGGGCTGAAGGCGATCCCGTTCGTGAGCGCGACGTAGACGTAGTCCTCGAGTCGTGGGTACCAGCCGGGGCGCGCGAGCTCCGCGTTCTCGTCCTGCGGGAACTGGAAGTCCGGCGTCTTGCGGCCGAGCACAGCGCGCGCCGCCGGACCGCCGCAGTCGAACGTCCAGAAAGCAAGCCCGAAGACGATCACGTTCGTCAGCCAGAGGACACCGCCGCTCATCAGCAGCTGCGGCCCTGTGAGCTCCGAGCTCTTCTCCGTCAGCAGTGCGGCGATCAGCACACCCAGCCCGAGCAGGTTCCCCAGCACGACGAACGCGATCACGAACTCGGAGATCCGTTGCGCCTGGCGGTGGTCCGTCATCGGCGCGGTCAGGAACAGCGTCGCGACGAGCACCGCCTCCGGCACGGCCAAGACAATCCACAGCCACTGCTTGAAACCCAGCAGCTCCCAGTCGGCGTGCGCACTGGCGACGCCAAGAGCGACGAAGAGCACGATCGCGACGAGACCGAAGAGCGTCGCGTCGTAGCGGGCCTCGCGGCGCGCCTCCTCGGCGGTCACGCGGTCACGAGCGCGCCTGCGAAGGCGCGCCGGAGCTGCACGAAGAGCGCCTCGAAGGCGAGCGGCGCCTGCAGCTGGAGCTCCTGGAGCTCCCGCCAGGTCTGTCGGACGAGCTCGGCGGCGTCCTCCGCCGAGTCGGACCGCTCGGGCGCTGCGTCCTCTCGGAGCTCCGCCAGATGGTCGACGTGGATGGCGGTGCGCTCGGCGCCGACTGCGACCGCGATCAGGTCCCGGTACCACGCGGCGAGCTCCTCGAGCGCGAGCAGGAGCTCCTCCCGCTCGGCGCCGCGGGCCGCGCGCCGCAGGCGCTGGTCGACTTCGCGGTCCGGCAGCTCCTGTCCCTCGAGCGCCTGCTCGAGCGCCGCCCGCGCCTCGGCGCCGTGCTCGCCGGCGCCCTCCACGACCGTCTTCGCCGCCTCGGCCGGCACGAACGCAGGGTCGCGATACACGGCCCGCGCGACCTCGAGCAGCCGCCTCCGCCGCTCCGCCGCCTTGGGATCCAGCAGCCGGTCGACGCGGTCGAGCCGGCCTCCCGCAACGCGCGCCAGCGCGGCCTCCTCGTTCGGGCTCAGTCCCGGAGCGCGCGCCGCCACCGCCTCCCGCACGGCCTTCTCCGACAGGCGCCGGAACGGAACCGGCTGGCAGCGCGAGAGGATCGTCTGCGGCATCGGGCCGACGTCGTCGGCGACCAGGACGATCACCGCATACGGCGGCGGCTCCTCGAGGTCCTTCAGGAGCGCGTCGGCGGCCTCGTCGTTCATCAGGTGCGCGCCGAAGAGGAGGTAGACCCGCCGGTCGGCCTCGAACGGACGCATGTGCAGGTCGCGGCGGAGCTCGCGGATCGCGTCGATGCGGATCTGGTCGCCGAGGGGCTCGAGCACGTAGAGGTCGGGATGTGCGCCGCGCTCGACGCGGTCGCGCTCCCCGAGCAGCTCACCCGCGAACGCGTACGCGGCGGCGCGCTTTCCGACCCCCGCCGGCCCGTGGAACAGGTACGCGTGCGCCGGCCCCTCCTCCAGCGCCGCCTCGAGCAGCCGCTTCGCCTCAGCCTGTTCCGGCACGTTCTCGAACGTGCTCATGGATCTCCTTCGCGATGTCGTGGACGGGTCTCGCGCCGTCGATGGCGACGATGCGCTGCGGGAACAGCCCGGCCAGCTGCCGGTAGCCCTGGTCGACGAGGCTGAGGAACGCGACGCCTTCCCGCTCGATCCGGTCGCGCGCGGCCGATGACCGCTTGCGCGCCTCGTCGACGTCCACGAGCAGGAGGAAGGTGACGTCGGGGAGCACACCGCGGATCGCGTCGATGTTGAAGGCGAGCACTCGATCGATCCCGAGCCCGCGCCCGATTCCCTGGTAGGCGAGCGACGAGTCGAGGTAGCGGTCGCAGACGACGACGGAGCCGTCGCGGAGCGCCGGGCCGATCACGTCCTCGACGAGCTCGGCACGGGCGGTCGTGAACAGCGACGCCTCGGCCCAGGGCGCCATCCCCTCGCCGTCGAGGAGCAGCTCCCGGACTCGCTCGCCGAGCTTCGTGCCGCCTGGCTCGCGTGTTCGCACCACCGTCTGCCCTTCCTGCTCGAGCGCGTCAGCCAGCAGCTCGGCCTGGGTCGACTTCCCCGACCCGTCGACGCCCTCGAAGGTGACGAACACGGGCGGGAGGATAGTGCGGTCGCCGGGCGAAAAAGTCGTCCGCCGTGGAGTCCCCCGTGCCTGCCGACGTCCTCGTTCGCCCCTGGCGCACCGCCACGCTCGTTGCGAGCACGGTGGCCGCGATCGAGCTCGTGATCATCCTCGGCGCCGGGGTGATCCTCGTCGGCAAGCCTCTGACCTCGAAGCTGCGCGACACCGCCCGCGACCGGACGCTCGGCATCCCGGCGGAGGCCAAGCCGGTGAAGAAGCCGAAGATCGGCTCCTCCGCCCCGCGCCTGTCGCGCTCCGAGACGATCGTGATGATCCTGAACGGCAACGGCGTCGCCGGCGCGGCGCACGACGCGGCCGCCCGGGTCGAGGGCCGCGGGTACACGATCGGCGAGGTCGGCAACGCGAACCGAACGGACTACATGCGCAGCGTCGTGATGTACCGGCCGGGCTTCCGCGGCGAGGCGCTACGGCTCGCGCGCGACCTGGGGATCAAGATCGTCGGGCCGCTCGACGGCCTTCAGGTCCGCGACCTGATGGGCGCGCACGTCGCCGTCGTCGTGGCCTAGAGCTGCCACAGGTCGTAGCGGTCATTGCTGAGCGCCGGCGCGCCGAGGGCGTTTCGGTAGTCGGCTTCCACCGCCGCCGCCTGCGCGCCGAGGAC
>DASTHD010000202.1:0-2550 GCA_035605555.1 Gaiellaceae bacterium | reverse complement strand
CCCGACCCGACGGCGAGCACGATCACGAGCAGCGGCAGCATGATGTTGAAGAGCTCGGTGTCGATGTAGCCCGCGCCGGTCGTCAGGTTGACACCGCCGAGCCCGAACAGCGACTTGAGCGCCTCCGGGTAGTCCTTCAGGAGCTGGTCGAGCTGGGGCGAGTCCCTGATCGACGGGAAGATCGAAGCGATCAGCGTGATGTAGGCCGCCACGCCGACGCACCAGAAGACGAGCGCCCTCGTGCGGTCGCGCAGCTCGCGGTGGAGGAACTCAGCCGCGCCCATCGCCGTCGCGGTAGAGCTCGAGGAAGATCTCCTCGAGGTCTGCAGGCTGGGACACGAGGTCCACCACCGGATGCTGCGCGGCCACTTTCACGACGGCGTCCATCGCCGTCTCCGGCGCCTGGAGGCGCACGACCTGCGCCTCGGCGTGCTCGACCCGGACGCCGTCCAGGTTCTCGAACGCCGAGGAGTCGACCCGCTCCGCGAAGCGGATCGTGACGTGGCGCAGGGCCCGCTCCCGCAGCGACTCCACCGAGTCCACGTCGATCAGCCGCCCGCCGCGGATGATCCCGACGCGGTCGGCGATGTGCTGCACCTCGTCCAGCGTGTGTGAGGAGAGGAAGACCGAGCGGCCGTCGGCTGCTGTCTGTCGGGCAAGCGCGCGGAACTCGCTCTGCACGAGCGGATCCAGGCCGCCGGTCGGCTCGTCGAGGATCAGCACCTCCGGCCGGTGCATGAACGCCTGGACGATCCCGAGCTTCTGGCGGTTGCCCTTCGAGAGCTCGCGGATCGGCCGGTCGAGCACGCAGTCGAAGCGGCGGACGAGCTCGTCGCGGAACGCGTCGTCGACGCCGCCGCGCAGCCGCGCGAATGACTCGAGCTGCTCGCGCCCGGTCAGCCGGTCCGCGAGCCTGGCGTCGCCGGGGAGGTACCCGACGTGCCGCCGGGCCTCGACGGTGCCGACCTCCACCCCGAGAATCCGGCCGCTGCCGACGGTAGGCCGGATCAGGTCGAGCAGACAGCGGATCGTCGCGCTCTTCCCGGCGCCGTTCGGCCCCAGGTACCCGAAGACCTCGCCGCGCTCGACCCGGAGGTCGAGGTCGACCAGCGCCTCGACGCCGTTCGGGTACGTCTTTGAGAGCCGCTGCGTCTCGATGGCCAGCGCGTCAGCCACCGGCCGATGCTAGTCGCGCTACGCCGGACGCTTTTCGGCGATCGTCTCGAGCCGGCCGCGGAGCTCCTCCGCGTCGCCGCCGAGATCGTCGAGCCGCGGCAGCTCCGACAGGCTGTCGAGCCCGAAGATCCGCTCGAAGAGCGGAGTAACGCGGTACCGAACGGCGCCGACCGACTCGTCCCGCCCTGCCTCGGCGATCAGCCCACGCTCGACCAGGCCGGCCACGACCGAGTCAGCCGCTACGCCACGGAGCCGCGCGATCTCGGGCCGCGAGCACGGACCGAGATATGCGATCACCGCCAGTGTTTCCAGCGCGGCGCCGGAGAGCCCGCGCTCGACGGGCCGTTCGAACAGCCGACCGCATGCCTCGGCGGCCTCGCGAGAGGCGCGGAAGGCCCAGCCGCCTGCAACCTTCTCGAGCACGATCCCGCTCCTGCCCTCCTGGAACCGCTCGCCGAGCAACCCGAGCGCCGTCTCGATGCGGTCGGGATGCTCCCCGGCTGCCTCGGCCAGCTCGGCCGGCGGCAGCGGCTGAGAAGCGACGACCAGCAGGGCCTCGAGCGTGCGCGCGAGACGGTCGAGCGGGTTCGCCGCGACTAGGCGGAGCGGACGGTCCATTCAGATCTCCTTTCCGGCTTGGAGGCCGCGTTCCTCCGCACCCGGATCGGTGCGAACGGAACCGCCTGCGACAGGTCGATCTCGCCGCCCTTCCGCAGCTCGAGCAGTGCGAGGAACGCAACCGCCTGCTCGACCCGCGTCATCCCCTCGACCTCGCTGTCGAAGTCGAACTGCGTGCGTCGGGCGAGCAGTGCGCGAAACCGGCCGAGGAACTGCTCGACCGGCGGGAAGCGGAGCTCGAGGTGGGCGAGCGAGACGGCCGGCGGTTCCGCGGCAAGCGACCGCAGGACGCGCGCGAGCTGCTCCGGATCCTGGTCGGCCAGCCGGGGCTCCGGTCGCGGCGCGAGGGGCGCCGGCCCGAGCCGGAAGTACCGGTCCCGCTCCGTCGCCAACCGCTCGGCGAGCCATGCGGCCGCCTCCTTGATCCGCCGGTACTCCGCGAGCCGCCGCGCCAGCTCCTCGGCGGCTGCGGCGGGATCGAGATCGTCGAGCTCGGCGTCCTCCCCGGCCAGCAGCGCCCGGGCCTTCAGCTCCAGGAGGGCGGCGACCAGCACCAGGAACTCCCCGCAGGCGTCGAGGTCGAGCTCGTCGCGGTCGGCGAGCAGCTCCACGAAGGTGAGGATCACCCCGGCGACGTCGATCTCGGACAGATCGAGCTCCTCCCGCAGCACCAGCGCGAGCAGCAGGTCGAAGGGACCTTCGAACGCCTCGAGATCGAGCTCGAGGTCTCGGACCGGCATGACCGCCACCGGCCCG
>DASTHD010000237.1:0-8862 GCA_035605555.1 Gaiellaceae bacterium | reverse complement strand
GACGTCGTCGGCTTCCATACCGACCGGTGGCGGCACAACTTCCTTCGCTCCTGCGCTGACATCGTCGAAGCAGATTGCAACTTCATCGACTGCACGGCTGAGTACGACAGGCGGCGAATGCTCGCGACGTTCCATCCGATCTCGGTCGACGCGGCCGAGTTCGACGAGCTCGCCTCGAGCGCCGAGGTGCTCGAGCTCGAGCGGCAGCTCGAAGCGGACCGGCCCGAGCAGCTCGTCCTTCGCGTCGATCGCACGGATCCGTCGAAGAACGTCGTCCGCGGCTTTCGCGCCTTCGAGCGGCTGCTCGAGGATTACCCCGAGCTACACGGCAAGGTCGGCATGCTCGCCCTTCTCGACCCAACCCGCCAGGACGTCCCCGAGTACGCGGAGTACCTCGGCGCGATCCAGCGCACCGCACGCTCTGTGAACGATCACTTCCAGACCGAGGGCTGGACGCCGATCGAGTTGAAGATCGAGGACAATTTCCTGCAGGCCGTCGCCGCCTACAAGCAGTACGACGTCCTGCTCGTGAACGCGATCTTCGACGGGCTCAACCTGGTCGCCAAGGAGGCCCCGCTGGTCAACGAGCGCGACGGGCTGCTGATCCTGTCCGAGAACGCCGGCGCTCACGAGGAGCTGGCGGAATGGGCGTTGACGGTCAACCCGTTCGACATTTCGGGCCAGGCGGAGGCGCTTCGGACCGCTCTGGAGATGCCGAGCGAGGAACGGCGGCAACGGATCGAGGGGCTCCGCGCCCACGTCCGCGAGCACGACCTGGCCGAGTGGGTCGAGGCGCAGCTGGCAGATCTTGACCGCGTGCGGGCGCACGCGCGCGCGGGGCCTTGAGCGAGTTCTCGCACCTGGACGCCCAGGGCGGAGTGCGAATGGTTGATGTCGGCGACAAGCCGCTCTCGCGGAGGCGCGCGCGGGCACGGGCCCGGCTGACGATGGCTCCAGAGACCGCGAGCAGGCTTCGTGAGCTGCCGAAAGGGGATGCTCTGACGACCGCGCAGCTGGCCGGGATCATGGCGGCCAAGCGCACGAGCGAGTTGATCCCACTCTGCCATCCGTTGCCGCTGACGTCGATCGACGTGCATGTTGCCATTGTAGAAAACGGTGCGGACATCACCTCGACCGTCGAGACCACGGCGCAAACCGGTGTCGAGATGGAGGCGCTGCTTGCCGTCAGCGTCGCTGCGCTCACGGTCTACGACATGGCGAAGGCCGTCGACGGCACGATGGAAGTAGCGGAGGTGCGGCTGCTCGAGAAGAGCAAGGAGACCGCGTGACCGCGGCCGTGCTCACCGTCTCGGACGGCGTCGCCCGCGGCGAGCGGGAAGACGAAAGCGGAGCCGTCCTCGAGCGCCTCTTGAGCGAGGAAGGGTACGAGGTCACGAGAAGGGTCGTTCCCGACGAGCGGAGTGAGATCGCCGAGGCAATCGAAGAGCTCACCGACGAGGCAGCGCTTGTCCTGACGACCGGTGGGACCGGCGTGGCCCCGCGAGACGTCACTCCCGAGGCGACGGCCTCGATCCTCGAGCGGCAGGTCCCCGGGATCGCCGAGGCGCTGCGACGCGACGCCGCGCAGCGAACGCCGCACGGGCTGCTGTCGCGAGGGGTCGCTGGGATCCGCGGGGCTGCGCTCGTGGTCAACCTGCCCGGCTCGCCCGGAGGCTGTCGCGACGGATTCGCCGTGCTCCGGGAGGCGCTCCCGCACGCGCTCAGACTGCTGGCCGGCGAGCGCGGCGGTCACCGGCAGACGTGATCGTGGCTGCGGGCGGCGCCGGACGCAGTTCAAGCTGGCACCGTTTCGGCACGATCACGGGCGCCATGCGTGCGTCGCTCCTCGATACGATCGCAGTGGGGAGGAGGTCGGGGGTGCCGAGTTACAGACCCGTAGGCGCCCCGGAACGATGATCCACGCTCGCGGACTCGGCCGGCGCTTCGGCGAGAAGCGCGCGCTCACCGGCGTTGACCTCGACGTCGATGCCGGCGAGTTCCTGCTCGTCACCGGGCCGAACGGCTCGGGCAAGACGACGCTGCTTCGTCTCTTCGCCGGACTGATCGTTCCGACCGCCGGTGAGCTGGAGGTCCGGGCTGACCGGGCGCGCATCGGCTTCCTTGCCCACGAGCCGCTCGTCTACCGGGAGCTCACACCGCTCGAGAACCTCGACCTGTACGGCAGGCTCTACCGGATCCCCGAGCGCCGCGAGCGCATCGGGATGGTGCTCGAGCGCTACGGGCTGTGGGAGGCCCGCCGCGAGCAGACGGCCGCCCTCTCACGCGGGATGCTTCAGCGCCTCGCCCTCTGTCGGACACTGCTTCACGAGCCTGAGCTCCTGCTCTTCGACGAGCCGTTCAGCGCGCTTGATGCCGCCGGCGCAGATCTCCTTCTCGACGAGCTTTCCCGCCGGGACGCCCGACGCACGATCGTCGTCTCGAGCCACCAGCCCGAGCGCCTCGGCGACCGGCCAACGACGCGCCTCTCCCTCGCTACGGCATGACCGGTCGACACGTTGGAAGTCGGAAGGTTCGGTGATGAGCGGCTACCTCACCGACGTCGCTGCGCTTGCCCGCAAGGATCTCGTGGTCGAGCTCCGATCGCGGGACACCGTTCCCGCGATGCTCCTCTTCGTCGTCGGTGCGCTCGTCGTCTTCCATTTCGCCCTGTCGGAGGACTCTTCCCGGCTTGCGGCGGCCGGGATGCTCTGGATCGCGCTCCTCTTCACCGCGCTGCTCGCGCTCGTCCGGGCCTTCGTCGCCGAGCGGGACGAGGCGGTCATCGACGGACTGCTGCTCGCGCCGTGCGACCGGAGCGCGATCTGGCTCGGAAAGACTCTCAGCGTTTTCGCCTTTCTCGCACTGGCCGAAGCCGTTGCCCTCCCTGCCTTTGCGCTCTTCTACGACCCGGTCAGCTGGGAGCTGATCGCCGGCGTCGCGCTGGCAAACGTCGGCATCGCCGCGGTCGGCACGCTGCTCGGCGCCATGGCGGCGGCGGCACGGGCCCGCGAGCTGCTCCTTCCCCTCCTCTTCATGCCCCTTGCAATCCCGATCGTGGTGGGTGGAGTCGGCGCCACCCTCGCCGAGGATCCCTCCCGCTACCTCGGCTTCCTGGCGCTGTACGACGCGATCTTTGCGATCCTCTCCTGGGCAAGCTTTGAGTACGTCGTTACGGAATAACGGCGCGTTCGTCTTCTCCCTCGCCGCGGCGGTGCTGCTCACCACCGGGCTTGGTCTCGCACTGCTGTGGGCGCCCGAGGACGCCGATCAGGGCCCGAGCCAGCGGATCTTCTACATCCACGTCCCGGTCGCGCTGACCGCCTACCTCTGCTTCGGGTGGGCGGCGTGGAAGGCCTTCCGCCTGCTCTGGAAGCGAGACGAGCGGGCCGACCTGGAGAGCTACACGGCCGTGCACATGGGCGTGATCTTCGGGCTCCTGACGCTGATCACAGGCTCGATCTGGGCGAAGATCTCGTGGGGAGTCTGGTGGACCTGGAGCGAGCGACAGCTTGTGCTCTTCTTGATCCTGTTTCTCTTCTACTCGGCCTACTTCATGCTCCGCTACTCGACGGAGCCGGGCCCGCGTCGTGCCAGGAGCTCCGCCGTCTACGCGCTCTTCGGTGCGGTTCTGCTGCCCGTGAGCTTCCTCGCCATCCGCCTCGCGGAGCAGCTGCTCCATCCGGCGCCCCTCTTCAACCGCGACGGGCCACAGATGTCGGCGTCGATGTTCATCACGTTCTGTGTCTGCCTGGCCGCGATGGTGACGCTGGCGGCCGCCCTGTACCTGATCGAGCTCACGGGCAAGCGAGCCGACGCGAGCCTGCGCGAGCTGCGGGAGCACTTGGCGTGAGTACGGGCGAGAAATACCTCGCGGCCGCGTACCTCGTCCTCTTCGCCGCCGTGCTCCTCTACGTCGTGCTGATCGCGCTGAAACTGGCGCGGATCGAGCGAGAGCTGGCCGAGCTGGCGCGGATCGCCAAGGAGCGGGCCGGTGGCTGAGCTGCTCGTCTGGCCGGCGCTGCTCGCCTACGGTGAGGCGGCGGTCGCCTACGCCGGCAACGCGAGGAACCCCGGCGCGCTCGGGCGCCTCGCCACCTGGGGCGTGCGCGTCGGTTGGCTCGCACAGACGGCGCTCCTCGCAGGCCAGGCCTACCGGGCGGACGGCTTCCCGTGGAGCACGTGGGCGAGCTCGCTCAACCTCTTCGTCTGGCTCGTCGTCGGCGCCTACCTGATCTGGGGCTGCAGCCCCCGGTTTCGGCTGCTCGGTCTTGCGGTGATGCCGTTTGCGGCCGCGCTGCTCGCCGTCTCCTACGTCGCCGGCGGCACCAACTCGGGCGGCGGAACCGCCTGGAACGACGTCCTGCTCGTCATCCATGTGGCCTTCGCGCTGACCGCATTCGCCGGCTTCACCGTCGCCGCGGGGCTCGCCGCGCTCGAGCTCTGGGAGGAACGGCTGCTCAAGCGCCACCGGGCCGGCATCCTCCGGCTTCGCCTGCCCTCGCTCCTCGTGCTCGATCGCTTCACGGTTGCGACGATCGCGGTCTCGCTCAGTGCCCTGACCGTCGGTCTACTCGCCGTGTTCGCCCGTCTTCCCGACCACGGAGTCGATCTCCTGATGGCGGGGACTCTGGCCGCGTGGCTTTTGTACGCCTCGATCCTCTACCTCCGAGTCCGTTCCGGCCGGCGGGCTCTCGCCGCGCGTCTCGCCCTTGTTGGGTTCGCGTCGGTGCTCGTCCTCCAGCTCGGTCTCCTCGTCACCCACGTCGCATGAAGCTCCTGTTGATCGGAACCTCGCATCGACTCGCTCCCGTGGAGGTGAGGGAGCGCGTCGCAGTCGACCCGGACGGCGCGGCGGCGCTTGCGACGCGACTCGCTGGGGACGGTGAGGCTGTGTGTCTCTCGACCTGCAACCGAACGGAGATCTACCTGGCCGCATCCGACCAGCTCGAGGCCGATCGGCGGGCGACCGCGGCGCTGGCCGAGCTCGCGGAGATCGATCCTGCCGACCTCGAGCCCTTCCTCTACCGCCTCGAGCGCGAAGCTGCGGCCGTGCACCTGTTCCGGGTTGCCGCCGGGTTGGACTCGCTCGTCCCTGGCGAGGGCGAGATCCTCGGTCAAGTTCGAACCGCCTACGAGCGGGGGAAGGTCGGCCCCCTGCTCGATCGTCTGTTCAGTCACGCGCTCCACACCGGGAAGAAGGTGCGGACCGACACCGCGATCGCCGAGAGCCCCGGTACGACCTCGTCCGCAGCGGCCGCCCTGGCGGCGCAGGTGTTCGGGGATCTCAAGGGCGCGCGGATCGCGATCGTCGGCGCGGGCAAGATCGGGAGACGGGCGGCGCGTCGGCTGACGAAGCGCGGCGCCTCGCTTTCGTTCGTCGCCAATCGGACGGAAATGCGGGGCCGCGAGCTCGCGGACGAGCTCGGCGGCGAGACGATCCCGCTCGAGCAGTTGGTGGGAGCGACGGAGAGGGCGGACATCCTGGTCTCGTCGACGAGCTCCGCTGATGTCGTGCTGACCAAGGACGAGCTCGCCCGGGCCCTGCCGGCGAGAAAAGGCAGGCCGCTGCTCCTGATCGACCTGGCCGTGCCCAGGGATCTCGATCCGGCGATCAACGAACTGGCGGACTGCTACCTGTACGACATCGACGATCTCGAGGCGGTTGTCCACGAGACCGCTCGTGGGCGCGAGACCGAGTTTGCGAGGGCCGAGTCGATCGCCGTCGAGGAAGCCGCGCGGTTCCGCGAGTGGCTGGCGACGCGCGACGTCGTGCCCACGATTGCCTCGCTCCGCGAGCGCGCGGAGGCGATCAGGCGAGGCGAGCTGGCCAAGGCGAGCCCACGGCTGGCGGGGCTGTCGGAGCGCGAGCGGAACGCGGTCGAGTCGCTGACGAGCCAGATCGTGAACAAGCTCCTGCACGAGCCGATCGTGCGTTTGAAGGAAGCGGCCGCTGCCGAGGACCGTGGTGGTCCTGAGAATCGGTTCGAGGGGTAGCCGGCTCGCGCTGAGGCAGGCGGAACTCGCTGTCGAGCGCCTGCGGCGGCCCGGGCTCGAGTTCGCGCTCGTACCGGTGACGACGGCCGGCGACCGTGATCGCAGCAAGCCCTTCGGCGAGATCGGCAGCCGAGGGGTGTTCGTCAAGGAGCTCGAGGAGGCTCTACTTGCGCGCCGAGTGGACGTGGCCGTCCACTCGGCGAAAGACATGACGTCGACCGACACGGACGGTCTTGCGGTGGGCGCGTACCTTTCGCGGGAAGACGCGCGCGACGCGCTCTGCGGCACGGATGGATTGAAGCCGGGCCTACGGATCGGCACGGCCTCCATACGCCGCCGCGCGCAGCTACTCGCACTCGAGCCGGAGCTGCGGATCGAGCCGCTTCGCGGGAACATCGACACTCGCCTTCGAAAGCGGCGTGAACGCGGGCTCGACGCCGTCGTCCTCGCCGCCTGCGGGCTCGACCGGCTCGGCCTCGCCGACGAGATCGACCGTCGCTTCGAGCCTGACGAGCTGCTCCCCGAGGCCGGCCAGGGTGCGCTTGCGCTCCAGGTCCGCGCCGGTGAGGAGAGCAGTGTGGCTCACGCCGACGATCCCGAGACTAGGCGGCGCGTCGAGGCCGAGCGCGCCTGCGTCGCTGCGATCGGCGGCGGCTGTCTCGCCCCGGTCGCCGCTCATCACGACGGAACCGTCCTTACCGCGCTGATCGCGGCCGAGGACGGAACCTGGGTCGAACGTCGCTCGGGCGACGACCCGGCCGCGATCGCCGCGGAGCTCTTGACGCTCGCTCGGTGAGGATCCTGCTCACACGACCCGAGGGTCGCAACGAGCAGCTCGCCGACGCACTCCGGGCCCAGGGCCACGACGTCGTCTGTGAGCCGCTGATCGCCGTCGAGCCCACCGGCGATGAGCCGATCGAGCTCGACGGCTACGACTGGCTGATCGTCACCAGCGTGACCGGTGCGGACGAGCTGAGGCGCCGCGCGCGCGGTGGGGCGAGGCAAGTGGCGGCAATCGGCCGAGCGACTGCGGACGCGCTCGGCGGCGCCGACCTCGTCCCCCGGGTGTCGACGCAGGAAGGGCTGCTAGCCGAGCTGCCGAGACCCGCCGGCCGCGTACTTTTCGCAGGCGCGGAGGGAGCGCGGCGTCTTCTCGTCGAGGAGCTCGATGCCGACTTCGTCCCCCTGTATCGCACCCGCGGGCTGAAGCCGGAGCAGGTGCCCGACGCCGACGTGGTTGTGCTCGCGTCGCCCTCGGCCGCCAACGCCTTCGCCGCGCTCGGCGGAGAGATCGCCGCGGTCTCGATCGGTCCTGAGACCACCAAGGTGGCGGAGAAACACGGGATCCGCGTCATCCGAGACGCGCCGACGCACGACCTCGACGGTTTGCTCGAGGCGTTAGCGTCCGTCGGGCCGTGATCACGTTCCTCTCCGACTTCGGGCTCGCGGACGACTTCGTCGGCACCTGCCACGGTGTGATCAAGCGGATCGCGCCGGAGGTGGACGTGATCGACATCACGCACGGGATCGAGCCGCAGAGCATCCTCCAGGGAGCGATCGTGCTCGCGAACACGTTGCCGTACATGCCGGAGGGCGTGCACCTGGCCGTTGTCGATCCGGACGTCGGAACCTCGCGGCGGGCGCTCGTCCTCCGCACCGGCGATGGACGCCTGCTGCTCGGCCCCGACAACGGGCTGCTGATACCGGCGGCCGAGCGAGTCGGTGGGATCGAGGCGGCGTACGAGATCACCAATCGCCGCTACGCGCTCGATTCCGTCTCCGCGACCTTCCACGGACGCGACGTCTTCTCCCCGGCAGCCGCGCACCTCTCGCTCGGGCTCGACCCGGCCGACCTCGGGAGTGCCGTCTCTCCGGAGGAGCTCGTTCGCCTCGAGATTCCGCAGCCCGAGATCGGCGAGCGCCGCATCCACGCCACGTGCCTCTACGTCGATCGGTTCGGAAACATCAAGCTGAACCTCGAGGCCGCCCAAGTCGAGCCGCTCGGCATCCTTCCCGGCCGGCAGGTCGAGGTCGAGCTGGCGATGGATCGCTTCTACGCGCTTGCAGCCCGCTCGTTCGCCGAGGCGCGGCCCGGTGAGATCGTTCTCTACGAGGACGCCTACCGGAACATCACGCTCGCGATCTCACGGGGCAACGCCGCCGAGACGTTCGGCGTACGCGCCGGGTCGGAGGTGAGACTACGGGTGGAGTAGCAGAAGCACTCGGGCGTCGCTTCGCTCGGCTGGCGACGAACGCCGTCGTCCGATGGCCGCGGCTCTGGCCGCTGTTCCGTCCCCTGATGCGACGTCAGTTCGACCGAAGCGCCCCGGTTTGGGAGACGTTCCTGAAGGAGGACTCGCTCGCGGCGTACGAGGCGGCGCTTGCCCGGGTCTCCGGTCCGATCGAGCGCGCACTCGACCTCGGCACCGGCACCGGCGCCGGCGCGCGGGCGATCCGCGAGCGTTTTGCCGATGCAGACGTCGTCGGCGCCGATCTCTCTGCCGAGATGCTGGCCGAGGCCCGGAAGCTCGCTCCTGAGATCACGTTCGTGCAGGGGGACGCAAGCGACCTGCCGTTCGACGACGAGTCGTTCGACCTCGTCGCCCACTCCAACATGATCCCGTTCTTGGACGAGGTGGCCCGGGTTCTGCGGCCGGGCGGCTGGACCCTCTTCGCTTTCTCGTCCGGGCCGGAGACGCCGATCTGGGTCGAGCCGAAGCGCCTCCAGGCCGAGCTGGAGCGGCGAGGTTTCACGGACTTTGCGGAAATTGCCGCCGGCCGCGGCACGGCCGTGGTTGCCCGCCGGGCCGACCGCAATTAGGCTCTTGGACAAGAGGGCGTTCGCGACGCGGTAGCACCGGTCCGGAC
>DASTHD010000223.1:0-5891 GCA_035605555.1 Gaiellaceae bacterium | reverse complement strand
CCGAACATGCCGCAGCGCCGCGAACCGCGGCTGCAAGACGCCTGCGTCGGCCAGCTGCCGGCGCATCGCGATCTTGTTCGTCATCAGGTGGGCCGTCTCTCGGCCGATTCCCGGGAGGCCGAGCTCCTCCGCCACGGCGGCCACCACCGGCACCGCCCGGTCGGCCGCGAACGTCATCACGCCCTCGACGCCATGGCGCCGCCCGACGTCTGCAACCGAGGCGACGTCGGTGAAATCGACGGTCTCGGCGACGTCGGCCGCCTCGAAGCCGGGAGCCTCCGCGTTCCGGTCGACGGCGACCACCCTCGCCCCGAGCTCCTTCACCCGCTGGAGCGCACGGCGCTGATGGCGTCCCGCGCCGACGAACAGCACTGCTTGCCCGGTGATCAAATCAGCTTATTGCGGCCTAACCGCGCCTTTACATGGAAGTCGAAGGAGAGCGATGGGCCGGTATCTGATCAGACGCCTGCTGTGGGCCTGCGTCCTGTTCCTGGCCGTCACGGTCGTCTCGTACATCATCTTCTTCATGATCCCGGCGGAGCCGGCGCGGCTGATGTGCGGGCCGCAGTGCCCGCCCGACCAGGTGGCGAAGGTCCGGCGGGAGATGGGCCTCGACCGGCCGGTGATCGTCCAGTACGGCGACTTCCTCAAGAACCTCGTCCTCCACCAATCCCTCGGGCGGTCGTATGCAACCCGGCAGGCCGTCACCGACATGATCAAGGAAGCCGCTCCCGTGACGGCGAGCATCGTGGTCGGCGGCGTGGTCCTCTGGATGCTCGTCGCGATCCCGCTCGGCATCCTCTCCGCGCTCCGCCCGCGGTCGCTCTTAGACCGCACGGGGATGATCTTCGTGCTCGTCGGAATCTCCGCGCATCCGGTCTGGATCGGGCTGCTCCTCATCTACTTCGTCGGGTACAAGGCGGGGCTGGCGCCGCTCGGTGGGTACTGCGACATGATCAACCCCGGAACCGACTGCGGCGGGCCCATGGACTGGGCGCACGCGCTGATCCTCCCCTGGATCACCTTTGCCCTCCTCTACGCCGCGCTCTACACGCGGATGATCCGCGCGAACGTGCTCGAGGCGATGAACGAGGACTACGTGCGGACGGCTCGGGCGAAGGGTGCGCCGGAGTGGCTCGTGATGCGCTCGCACATTCTCCGAAACGCGATGCTCCCGATCATCACGATGCTCGGGCTCGACATCGGCGTGCTGCTCGGCGGTGCGATCTTCACCGAGACCGTCTTCGGCCTGCCGGGGCTGGGCAAGACCGCGCTCGAGCGGCTGGAGGGGTTCGACCTGCCCGCCGTGATGGGCATCACCGTCTTCGCCACCTTCGCGATCATCGTGATCAACCTGATCGTCGACCTGCTCTACGCCTTTATCGACCCGCGCATCCGCCTGAGCTAGTTAGGAGGGTTCGCAAACCCTCCTAGGGCGACCCCGGCTTCACGGGGAAGAGGAAGTCGTACTTGTCCCAGCGAGCGATCTCGCAGCCGTCCTTGCGCGAGAAGTGCGCGTTCACGGTCTCGCCGAGATAGAGGCCCTCGACCTCGGCGACGGCCGGCCCGCCGTACTGCTCGGTGCACATCCTGTCGGCCGGCGTCGGCGCGAACGGCTCGTCGAAGGTCGCAAGGTGCTGGCAAGCAGCCTCCGGCTTCGGCAGCGTGCCCCCCGAGCGGTCGCAGTAGAGCTTCCACTGCTGTTGGCCGCCCGCGTCCTTGCCGTTCGGCCACGCGGTGATGCTGAGGACGGTCTGGGTCCCCGGCGTCTCGCCGCCCTCGTAGCCGCCGCAGCCGGCCAGGAGCAGGATTCCCACAACTAGACTCGCCGCGTGCCACTTCACGGTAAGCGCATTGTGCTCACGGGAGGCGCGGGCTTCATCGGCACAACGCTCACCCGGGGCCTGATCGACGACAACCAGATCGTCGTCTACGACAACCTCCATCGCGACGCGATGGGGGCGACGGAGCTCGCCGGCCACCCGAACCTGACCTTCGTGCAGGGCGACGTGCTCGACGCCGACGCCGTGCGAGAGACGCTGAAGGGCGCCACGCACGTCGTCCACCTGGCCGCGATTGCCGGCGTTGACACCGTGCTCGAGAGCCCGGTCCGAACGATGCGCGTGAACCTGATCGGGACCTACAACGTCCTCGAGGCCGCTCACGCCACGATCGACACCGTCGAGCGGCTCGTCGACTTCTCGACGAGCGAGGTCTTCGGGCGCCGCGCCTACAAGGTCGAGGAGATTCACGAGACTGCCCAGGGCTCGGTCGGGGAGGCGCGCTGGACGTACGCCGTCTCGAAGCTCGCGGGCGAGCACCTGGCGCACAGCTACCACGACGAGTTCGGCCTGCCGACGGTCTCCGTTCGGCCCTTTAACGTCTACGGCCCAGGGCAGATCGGCGGCG
The DNA here is from genome assembly GCA_035605555.1 of Gaiellaceae bacterium. GTDB lineage: Bacteria > Actinomycetota > Thermoleophilia > Gaiellales > Gaiellaceae > JACDAN01. The sequence continues at coordinate 3,482 of DASTHD010000223.1, read as the reverse complement.
GCGCCATCCGAGCATTCATCGAGACGGCGCTTGCCGGCGACGACCTCGTGATCCACGGCGACGGCTCGCAGGTACGCGCCTGGTGCTACGTGGACGACCTGGTCGACGCGCTGCTGCTCGTGCTCGAGAGGCCCGAGGCGGTCGGCGAGGTCTTCAACGTCGGGAACGAGCGCTCCGTGCTCACGATCCTCGACCTCGCGGAGCAGATTCGGGCCTTGATGGGCGGGGGCGTCGAGATCACGTTTCGCCCGCTCCACTACACCGACGTCGAGATGCGGATCCCGAACATCGACAAGGCCCGAAAGCTGCTCGGCTGGGAGCCCAAGGTCGACCTCGAGGAGGGGCTCAGCCGCACGATCGCCTGGTACCGGGAACGGCAGCCGGCACCGACGTGATCCGGCTCGCCTGGCCCGACCTCGGCGAGGCCGAGCTCGCCGCGATCGCCGAGGTCCTCGAGAGCGGCCAGCTGACGATGGGGCCGAAGGTGGCCGAGTTCGAGGCGGGCCTCGCGCAAGCCTGCGACGTCGATCAGGCAGTCGTCGTCTCCTCGGGGACGGCGGCGCTCCACCTGTCGGTGCTCGCGCTCGGGATCGGGCCCGGCGACGAGGTGATCGTCCCCGCCTACACCTTTCCGGCAACCGCGAACGTCGTCGCGCTCGCGGGCGCTGCTCCGGTACTGGTCGACGTCGACCCCGAGACGATGAACCTGCGGGCCGAGGCGGTTGCAGACGCGCTCACCGACCGCACGCGCGCCGTGCTCGTCGTGCACCTCTTCGGGCGGCCCGCGCCGTGGGACGAGCTCACGGCGGTGGTTCCGGAACGGGTGGAGCTGCTGGAGGACGCCGCCGGCGCGCTCGGCGCCCGCAGCGCCGGACGCGCCTGCGGCGGGCTCGGACGCCTCGGCTGTCTCTCATTCCACCCGCGCAAGATCGTCGCGACCGGCGAGGGCGGAGCGGTGACGACGAGCGACGCTGAGGTGGCAGACGCGGTCCGCCGCTTCCGGCACCACGGGATCGAGCCGCGCGGAGAGTTCGAGATCCGCGCGCCAGGTCTCAACTACCGCCTCTCGGACGTCCTCTGTGCGCTCGGGATCGCCCAGCTCCGGCGGCTCGACGAGCTGCTCGAGGAGCGCGAGAGGCTCGCGGCGGGGTACGCCGAGCGCCTCGACGGCGTCGTCGGGCTGCCGGACGCGGCCGACGGCGATCGCCACGGCTGGCAGGCCTACGTCGTTCGCAGCGAACAGCGGGACGAGGCGCTCCACGCGCTGCACGACGCGGGAATCCAGGCGCAGATCGGGACGTACGCGCTCCACCGGCTCGCCGCCTACGCCGACCAGGGCCCGTTCCCCGGCGCCGACCGGGCGTACGAGGAGGCGCTCGCCCTGCCGTTCCACAACCGCCTGACGGGGGAAGACCAGGATCGAGTCGCAGGGGTCTTGACAGGACTTGTAAGTGAGTAGTAACTTACAAGCGTGGTGACGAAGACAGCAACGCGCAGGTCGGCCGAGGAGCGCCGCGAGAGCATTCTGGACGCGGCGCTTGTCGAGTTCGCCGCCAAGGGCCTCCATGGCACGTCCACCGAGGACGTCGCCAGGCGGGCCGGGATCTCGCAGCCGTACGTCTTTCGCCTCTTCGGCACCAAGAAGCGGCTCTTCGCGGAGGCGTGCCGCCGCTGCATGCGGGAGGTGCGGGAGGCGATGACGGCCGCGTCAGCCGGCAAGACCGGGGCGGAGGCGCTTTCGGCGATGGGGCAGGCGTACATCGCGTTCCTGGACGCGGATCCGCGGCGCCTGACGCTCCAGATGCACATGTATGCGGCCGGGGACGAGCCCGAGATCCGGGAGGTCGCCCGCGAGGGCTACGGCGAGCTCGTCCGGCTCGTCCAGGCCGTCAGCGGCGAGTCGCGGCAGGCCGTCTCACAGTTCTTCGCCCGCGGGATGTTGATCAACGTGATCGCGGCAATGCAGGTCCGCCGCGCCGGCTTCGAGTGGGCCGACGACCTGATCGAGGGCTGCAAGGACTGAGCCTCTTTTTTTCGGACGAAAGAGAGTGATGAGTCACTACCAACAGAGAAGGAGGATCGAGATGCAAGCCCCACGCACGCTATGGACGTTCGTGATCACGTCCGTGGCGCTCTTCATGGTCGTGCTCGACAACCTGGTCGTCTCGACAGCCCTGCCGGTGATCCGCACGGATCTCGGTGCCTCGCTCGAGCAGCTGGAGTGGACGGTCAACGCTTACACCCTGACCTTCGCAGTCCTGCTGCTCACGGGCGCGGCGCTCGGCGACCGCTTCGGCCGCAAGCGGGTCTTCGTGATCGGCCTCGGGATCTTCACCGCCGCGTCGGCAGCCGCCGCCCTCGCTCCGAGCATGAACTGGCTGATCGCAGCGCGTGCGATCCAAGGGGTCGGCGGTGCGATCGTCACCCCGTTGACGCTCACGATCCTGAGCGATGCCTTCCCGAAGGAGCGGCGCGGCCTGGCCCTTGGCGCCTGGTCGGGGATCGCCGGCCTCGCCGTCGCCTCCGGGCCGCTCGTCGGCGGCGCCGTCGTCGACGGGATCTCCTGGCAGTGGATCTTCTGGCTGAACGTCCCGATCGGGATCGTGCTGCTGCCGCTCGCAATGCGGTTCCTCCGCGAGACCCACGGGCCGGCCGGACAGCTCGACCTCGCCGGGCTCGGACTGGCGAGCGCCGGCCTGCTCGGGATCGTCTGGGGCCTGATTCACGGCCAGGGCGACGGCTGGACGAGCCCGCAGATCGTCGCTTCGCTCACGATCGGAGCGTTGCTCACCGCCGGCTTCGTCGTCTGGGAGACCCGGACGAAGCAGCCGATGCTTCCGATGCGCTTCTTCCGGAACCGCGCCTTCGCGGCGGCGAACGGCGCGTCGCTGCTCATGTACTTCGGGATGTTCGGCTCGATCTTCCTGCTCACGCAGTTCCTCCAGACCGCGCAGGGCCACTCGCCCTTCGGCGCCGGCCTGCGGGTGCTGCCGTGGACGGCGATGCCGATGGTCGTCGCGCCGATCGCCGGGGCTCTCTCCGACCGCATCGGCGGCAGGCCGCTGATGGCAGGTGGCCTGGCGCTCCAGGCGATCGGGCTCGGCTGGATCGCCGCGGTGTCGACGCCGACGGTGCCGTACAGCCACCTCGTGATCCCGTTCATCTTGAGCGGCACCGGCATGGCGATGTTCTTCGCTCCCGTCGCCAATGTGGTCCTCTCCTCAGTGCGCGCCGAGGAGGAGGGCAAGGCCTCCGGCACCAACAACGCGATCCGGGAGGTGGGCGGCGTCTTCGGCGTGGCCGTCCTCGCCTCGGTGTTCTCGCACTACGGCAGCTACGCCTCGCCGCAGAGCTTCGTCGACGGCCTCACCACCGCGACGTGGGTGGGCGCCGCGGTCGTCGGAGCCGGTGCGGTGATCTCGCTCGCGATCCCGCGGCTTCGGCCGGCGGAGGAGCGGGCCGAGGCCGAGATGGCGCTGGAT
>DASTHD010000220.1:0-7790 GCA_035605555.1 Gaiellaceae bacterium | reverse complement strand
GGGGCTCCACGTGGCGATCGTCGGCGACGTCCTGCACTCGCGGGTCGCGCGCTCGCTGATCCAGGCGCTCGCGCTCGTCGAGGCGCGCGTGGCGCTCGTGGCGCCGCCGCCGCTCCTGCCGCGCGGGATCGAGGCGATGGGTTGCGAGACCTCGACCGAGATCGAGTCGGTCAAGGCCGCCGACGTCGTCTACGTCCTCCGGATGCAGCAGGAGCGGATGCAGGCCGGCGCCAACTACGTCCCGAGCCTCCGGGAGTACGCGGCGCGCTGGGGCGTGACGCCCGAGCGAATCCGGCCGGGCCAGCGGATCATGCACCCCGGCCCGATGAACCGCGGGGTCGAGATCGACCCACGCGTGGCCGACGCGGCGGACGCCCTGATCGAGACGCAGGTCCGCGCCGGGCTCGTGACCCGGATGGCCGTGCTCTACGACCTGCTCACGACGGGCCCCGTCGGGGTCAAGGTCCAGACGCTCCACGAGGTGGCGTAATGCTCTTCTCGAAGCAGGCGCCCAAGGAGAACCTGATCGTCCGCGGGGCGCGGGTGCTCGACCCGGGAGCCGGCGTCGACGACGTCCTCGACGTCCGCGTGGACGACGGGATGATCGCCGAGCTCGGTTCGCGGCTCGACCCGAACGCGCACCGGGTGGTCGAAGGCGAGGGCCTCGTGCTCGCACCCGCCTTCGTCGACCCGCACGTCCACCTGCGCAGCCCGGGGCGCGAGGACGAAGAGACGATCGCGTCAGGGACGGCCGCCGCAGCGGCGGGAGGGTACGCCGCGATCCTGGCGATGCCGAACACAGAGCCGGTCGTCGACTCGAGCGCCGTCCTGGGCTCGCTCGTCGACGAGGCCCGAGTCCGGGCCGAGATCCCCCTCGGCTTCCTGGCGGCGATCACGAAGGGCCAGGAGGGCGAGGAGCTGACAGAGATGGTCGAGCTGGCCGAGGCCGGCGCGGCCGGCTTCACGGACGACGGAAGGCCGGTCGTCGCTCCGGGCCTGATGCGCCGCGCGCTCCAGTACGGCGCCGTCACCGGCCGCACGCTCGCCGTCCACTGCGAGGAGCCGACGCTGTCGCGCGACGGCCAGATGCACGAGGGTGCCGTTTCGGCAGAGCTCGGCTTCGCGGGGTATCCGTCGGTCGCCGAGAGCGTGATGGTCGAGCGGGACCTGTCGCTCGCGGCCTACGAGCGGCGTCCGGTGCACGTCATGCACGTCTCCGCGCGCGAGTCCGTCGACAAGCTCAGGGCAGCGCAGGCCGCGGGAGTCGCGGCGACCGCCGAGGTCACGCCGCACCACCTCTCCCTGACGGACGAGGCGGTGCGCTCGCTCGATTCGAACCTGAAGATGAACCCGCCGCTGCGAGGCAGCGACGACCGCGCCGCTCTCATCGAGGCCCTGCGCGACGGGACGATCGAGGCCGTGGCGACCGACCACGCCCCGCATGCGCGGCACGAGAAGGAGGTCCCGTTCGAGGCGGCGCCGTTCGGCGTCACCGGCCTCGAGACGGCGTTCGCCGCGCTGTACACGAACCTGGTCGAGCCCGGCCTGCTGCGCCTCGAGACGCTCCTGGAGCGGATGTCGGCCGGTCCCGCTGGGATCTTCGGGCTCCCCGCTCCGCGGATCTCCGTGGGCGAGCACGCGAACCTCGTGCTGCTCGACCTCGGCGCGAGCCGCAGGGTGGAGGAGGCCGACTTCCGATCGCGCTCGGCCAACTCCTGGCTGCTCGGGCAGAAGCTGAAGGGGAAGGTGCGGCTGACGGTCGCCGCGGGGCGAGCGGTGTACGAAGCATGACCGGCTTCCTCGCGCTCGAGGACGGCACGGTCTTCAGGGGCGAGTCGGTCGGCGCCCAGGGTTTCGCCTTCGGCGAGGCCGTGTTCACGACGGCCATGACCGGTTACCAGGAGATCGTCACCGACCCGAGCTACGCCGAGCAGCTCGTCGCGTTCACCGCGCCGATGGTCGGGAACTACGGGGTGGCGCGCAGCCGCTCCGAGTCGGCGCGTCCCCAGGCCCGCGGCGCGGTGATGCGGGAGGCTCGTGGGCCGGCGTGGACGGACTGGCTCGTCGAGCGCGGCGTCCCGGCGCTCTCGGGCGTCGACACGCGGACTCTCGTCCTCAAGCTCCGCGAGTCCGGCGCCATGCGGGCGGCGATCGTCTCAGGCGATGCCTCTGTCGACGAGACGCTGCGGGCGGCGCGCGAGCAGCCCTCGATGGCAGGCCGGGCGCTCGCCCCTCGGGTCTCGACGCCAGGCCCCTATGTGTTCTCCGACCGCGGCACGGCGCGCGTCGCCGTCGTCGACTTCGGGTGCAAGCGCTCGATCCTGCGCCGGCTCGCGAAGGCGGGCGCGGCCGTGACGGTCTTCCCCCACGACGCCGATCCGGACGAGCTCGCGGGGTTCGACGGCGTCGTCCTCTCGAACGGGCCCGGCGATCCGGAGCCGCTCCAGGCCGAGGTCGAGGGCGTCCGCGCGCTGCTCGGCCGGGTGCCGGTGCTCGGGATCTGCCTCGGGCACCAGCTCCTCGCGCTGGCGACGGGCCATGAGACATTCAAGCTCCCGTTCGGGCACCGCGGTGCAAATCACCCGGTGCTCGACCGGACGACCGACCGTGTCCTCGTCACCTGCCAGAACCATGGCTTCGCGGTGCGGGCCGCGAGTGGGCGGGAGGCCACGCACGTTTCGCTCTACGACGGGACGGTCGAAGGGCTGGAGTTCCCAGACTTGCGCGCGAGGTCGGTGCAGTTCCACCCCGAGGCGGGGCCTGGGCCGCACGACGCACGCCCTCTGCTCGAGGGATGGGTGATGGAGGTGAGCGGCCTTGCCGAAGCGGCCTGACCTTCGTTCCATCTGCGTGATCGGCTCCGGGCCGATCGTGATCGGCCAGGCCTGCGAGTTCGACTACTCCGGGTGCCAGGCGCTCAAGGTGCTCCGCGAGGAGGGCTACCGGACCGTGGTCGTCAACTCGAATCCGGCGACGATCATGACCGACCCGGGGTTCGCCGACCGCACGTACGTCGAGCCCCTCGACCTCGAAGGCGTCGCGGGCGTGCTGGCGCGCGAGCAGCCGGACGCGCTCTTGCCGACCCTCGGCGGGCAGACCGCACTCAACCTCGCGATGGAGCTCGCGACGGAGGGCATCGTCGCCGAGCTCGGGATCGAGCTGATCGGGGCAGGCGTCGACGTGATCCGTCGGGCGGAGGACCGTGAGCTCTTTCGCGAGACCGTTCGGCTCGCCGGCTATCGCGTCCCCTCCTCGACCGTCGTCTCGAGCTGGGACGACGTCCCGGCCGAGCTCACCTTCCCGGTGATCCTGCGGCCTGCCTTCACGCTCGGCGGCCACGGCGGAGGAACCGCGCGCGACCCGGACGAGTTCGAGCTGTTGCTCGACCGCGCCTTGCGCGAGAGCCCCGTCGGCCAGGTGCTCGTGGAGGAGTCGCTGATCGGCTGGGACGAGTTCGAGCTCGAGCTGATGCGGGACCGCAACGACAACGTCGTCGTCGTCTGCTCGATCGAGAACCTCGACCCGATGGGCGTCCACACCGGCGATTCCGTCACCGTCGCGCCGCAGATGACGCTTTCGGACGAGGACTACCAGGAGCTGCGCGACGCCGGCATCGCCGTGATCCGCGAGGTCGGCGTGGAGACGGGGGGCGCGAACATCCAGTTCGCCCGGGAGCGCGAGACCGGAGAGCTGCGTGTGATCGAGCTCAATCCGCGCGTCTCCCGCAGCTCGGCGCTCGCCTCGAAGGCGACGGGTTACCCGATCGCCAAGGTCGCCGCGAAGCTGGCGGTCGGCTACACACTGGACGAGATCCCGAACGACCTGACCGGGACGACGCCGGCGAGCTTCGAGCCGACGCTCGACTACGTCGTCGTCAAGTTCCCGCGGTTCTCGTTCGAGAAGTTCCCGGGCGCCGATCGGACGCTCGGCACGCAGATGAAGTCCGTCGGCGAGGCGATGGGAATCGGCCGGTCGTTCAGCGAGGCGTTCCTGAAGGCGCAGCGCTCCCGCGAGCTCGAGGACGCCTGGGACCCGCGCAACCTCCACCCCTGGTTCGAGTCTGAGCTCGAGGCCGCGCGCGAGGCTTTGTGTTGCATCACCCACGTCGACGAGCTCGTCGCCGACGACTGGCTCGGGCTCAAGCGTGCGGGCTGGTCCGATGCGGCGATCGCCGAGCACTGCAATACAAGCGAGTCAAACGCGCGGGCGAAGCGGCGGAGCTGCGGCGTGCTGCCGTCCTTCCGGCGGGTCGACTCGTGCGCCGGTGAGGTCGAGGCCGCTTCGACCTACTTCTACTCCTCCTGGGGCGAGGCGGACGAGGCGCCGCCCGCCGGCGAGAAACCGCGGGTCGTGATCCTGGGCTCGGGGCCCAATCGCATCGGTCAGGGCATCGAGTTCGACTACTGCTGCGTCCACGCCGCGCGGAGCTTCCGGGAGCTCGGCTTCGAGACCGTGATGGTCAACTGCAATCCGGAGACTGTCTCGACCGACTACGACACCTCCGACCGCCTCTATTTCGAGCCGCTCCGGCTCGAGGAGGTGCTGGCGGTCTGCGAGCGCGAGCAGCCGGTCGGGATCGTGATCCAGTTCGGCGGGCAAACCCCGTTGAAGCTGGCCCGCGGCCTCGAGGAGGCCGGGTACCGGATCCTGGGCACGCCGTACGACGCCGTCGACCTGGCCGAGGACCGCGAGCAGTTCGCAGCACTCTGTCGCGAGCTCGAGCTGGACGTCCCTCCGTGGGGGATCGCCGGCTCACCGTCAGAGGCGATCGACGTCGCCGAGGAGATCGGCTACCCCGTGCTCGTGCGTCCGTCCTACGTCCTCGGCGGCCGCAACATGACGATCTGTTACGAGCCCGAGACGGTCGCGGCCAGTGCGCCGCCCGGCGCCCGTTTGCTCGTCGACCGCTTCGTCGAGGGTGCGCTCGAGCTCGACGTCGACGCGATCTGCGATGGCCGCGAGACCTGGGTCGCGGCCGTGATGCAGCACGTCGAGGAGGCCGGGGTGCACTCAGGCGACTCGAGCTGTGTGCTGCCTCCTCCGGGCATGGATCCTGCCCTTCTGCTCGAGATCGAGCGCATCGTCGAGGTGCTCGCCCCGGCCCTGGGCGTGATAGGGCTCGTCAACGTCCAGCTCGCGATCCAGGACGGCCACATCTTCGTCCTGGAGGCCAATCCACGGGCTTCCCGGACGGTTCCGTTCGCGAGCAAGGCGATCGGGGTGAACCTCGTGGACATGGCGTGCCGCGTCGCGTCGGGAATCCCACTCGCCGAGCTGGCCGTGGCCAGGGACCAGGTCCCGTCACAGGTCAGTGTCAAGGCTGCGGTTTTTCCGTTCCAACGCTTCCCCGGCTCCGACCCGGTGCTCGGGCCCGAGATGCGCTCGACCGGCGAGGTGATGGCCAGCGCAGCGGACTACCCGACGGCGCTCGCCAAGGCCGAGCGCGCCGCGGGACGACCGCTCCCCGACGGCGGCACCGTCTTCCTGTCCGTGCGCGACGCGGACAAGGATGCCGTGGCGACCGTCGCGGCCGCCTACGCCGAGCTCGGCTTCCGCCTCACCGCGACGAGCGGCACCGCCCGGACCCTCGCCGCGGCCGGCATCGCCGTCGACCATGTCCGGAAGGTGGGGGAGGGCGGCAGCGGCCCGACGGTCGTCGACCTCCTCAGGCGGCGCCGGTGCGACCTGGTCGTGAACACGCCGCAAGGTTCCGGCGCCCGCACCGACGGCTACCAGATCCGCGAGGCGGCGCTCGCCGCGCGCATCCCCTGCGTGACGACGCTCAGCGGCGCGGCCGCCGCCGTGCTCGCGATCGCCGACGCGCGCGGCGAGGACGTCATCTCCCTGCAGGAGCGGATCGATGCTCAGCCGCGAACGGCGTAGGGTCGTCGCGCGCGAGCAGATCGGCCCGTACACGCTCCTCCGTGTGAACCGGGGCGGCGTCGACCCTGGCATACCTGGCCAGTTCTTCATGCTCGAGGCGCCGGGGCGGGTGCTTCCCCGCCCGATGAGCCTCTGCCTGGCGCCGCCCGGCGAGCTCGGCTTCCTGTTCGACGCGATCGGCCCGGGCACGCGCGCGCTCGCCGAGCTCGAACCGGACGACGAGCTCGGAATTCTCGGGCCGCTCGGCAACGGCTTCGACCTCGACGTCGACGCGCCGGTGCTCGTCGGCGGGGGGATCGGAATTGCGCCGCTCCCCTACCTCTCGGAGCGACTGGGCGGGCCGCCAGCCGTGCTCGGATTCCGGACGGCGCACCACGCCGAAGCGGCGGAGCTCGTCCCGAACGCCGAGGTGGTGATCGAGCCCACGCTTGTCACCGAGGCGCTGCCCTCCGGCCGGGACATCCTCGTCTGCGGCCCCGAGCCGATGCTCGAGGCGCTCGCGGCGATCGACCCCGGCGCACAGCTCGCCTGGGAGGCGCCTATGGCATGTGGCTACGGAGCGTGTTATGGGTGCGTGGTGCAGATCGGCGGCCGGTACAAGCGGCTCTGCGTGGAAGGGCCCGTGCTGGAGGCGGCGTCATGCTGCTGAACGCGTCCGGCTGCCTCGACGGGCTGGCGGCGCCGGACGTCGCTCGCTCGCTCGACGCCTTCGTGACGAAGACGGTGACGCCGGAGCCGCGCGAGGGGAACGACACCCCGCGGATCGCGGAGACCGACCACGGGATGCTGAACTCGATCGGCCTCCAGAACCCCGGTCGTGACCGCTTTCTGGGCGAAACCCTGCCGCAGCTGCGCGAGCTCGGCGTCCCCCTCTGGGTCTCAGTCGGTGGCTTTTCCGCCGCCGACTACGCGGCCACCTGCGCGCTGCTCGAGGACGTGACGATCGAGCTCAACCTCTCCTGCCCGAACGTCGACGAGGCGCCCGAGTCGGCGGCCGAGATCGTCGCCGTCTGCCGCTCTGTGACCCGCCTCAAGCTCTACGCCAAGCTCTCGCCGGCCTTGCCCGACGTCGCGGCCGTCGCCCGTGCCGTCGAGGGCGCCGGAGCAGACGGCCTCTCGCTCGTGAACACGATCCGGGGCCTCGCGCTCGACCCGACCACGCTCCGTCCGCAGCTCGCGCGAGGCGCGGGCGGCTATTCGGGCCCGGCGCTGAAGCCGATCGCGCTCGCCGCCGTCTACGCCTGCCGACGTGCGACGAGCCTGCCGATCGTCGGTATGGGAGGGGTCTGGAGCGGCCGGGACGCGTTCGAGCTGATCGCTGCGGGAGCCTCCTCCGTAGCCCTCGGCACCGTCCTCTTCACCGATCCCGAAGCCCCGGTCCGCGTGCGTCGAGAGTTGTACGCCGAGGCCGAGACCGCCCGGTTCAGCGATCCATGGGCTGCGGTAGGGATCGCGCACCAGCAGTTGGTGCCAAGACTGACAACGAGAAAAATTCCTGCATTTCAGGCGAATTGAACGAGCTGGAGAAGGTGTTAGTATCCCGCGCCGTGGCGTCAGTGAAGACTCAGGCCCAGGCGCCGGCCCGGTCTCGCGACCAGAGGATGGACGCGCTGAAGCGCGCGAACGACATCCGTGTCAAGCGGGCACAGCTCAAGCGAGACCTCAAGGACGGTCAGGCCAACATCGAGGACATCCTGCGCAAGCCACCCGAGTACGTGGCGACTGCAAAGGTCTTCGACATCCTCATGGCCGTCCCGAAGTTCGGCCGCGTCAAGGCCGGACGCTTCCTGACCCAGGCGAGGATCAGCCAGTCGAAGACGGTGGGAGGCCTCTCGGACCGTCAGCGGGCCGAGCTCATTGGCCTCTTCCAGCGCTAAGGGCCCTTCGGGGCCCGTCATCGTCGTCAC
>DASTHD010000219.1:0-7627 GCA_035605555.1 Gaiellaceae bacterium | reverse complement strand
GCCGCGGTCGGTGTGCTCGCCGCGGCGCGCACCTACGACGACGGACGCGGGACCAGCTTCAAGACGCACGCGTACCTGCGTGCGCGCGGTGCGGTGCTCGACGGCCAGCGCGCCATGGACCACGTGCCTCGCACCTGGCGGCGCGCACAGCGCGACGCCGTCCGTGCGCGCACGGCACTGGTCGCGGAGCTGGGCCGCCTGCCCACGCCGGAGGAGCTGGCCGAGCGGCTCGGGATCTCCACCCAGGAGCTCCGCGACGTGGACGAGCGCTGCCGCCTCCCCGGCAATCTGCACGCGCCGGTCGCCGGGCAGCGATCGGAGGGTGAGGTGCTCACGGTTGCCGACGCGGTCCCGGACGATCAGCCCCTCCCGGACGAGAGCGCCGAGGCCCGCGACGACGCGGCGCGCCTGCACGCCGCGATCTCGCGCCTGTCGAGCCGCGAGGAGTTCATGATCCGCGCGACGTGGTTCATGGACATGAAGGTGAGCGACGTCGCAAATCTCCTCGGCGTCAGCCGCTCCAGAGCGAGCCAGATCCGCACCGCGGCGATGCGGCGGCTACCGGACCTCCTCGACAGGGTCGACCGCGAGACCGCGCTCTCGCGCGTGGCTTAAGCCTCGAGCCGCGAGAGCGCCAGCTTGAGCACGTCCGCGCGGGTGCGCGGCCCGTGATCGGCCGCGATGAAGTGGCTGCCGATCCAGAGCGAGTAGAAGACGAGGCAGCGAGCCTCGACGTCGTCCTCATCGGGGGAGAACGCGCCGAAGAGCGAGCGGAGGTACTCCATGCGCCGGTTGTCGACGCGCCTCAGCCGCTTCGCCACGGCCCGGTCGCGCCGCGCCCAGTCGCGAACCGCCAGCTCGATCTTCATCAGGTCGCGGCTGGAGCCCGCGAGCCGGGAGAGCCGCCGAAGCCTGGTCCTCTCGTCCCCGCCCTCGCTATCGACACGATCGATCACCTCGTCGACCACGAGCCGCTCCCAGGCGTCGAGCATCTCCTCGAGCAGCGCCGGCCTGTCCTCGAAGTGCCAGTAGAAGCCGCCCTTCGTGACGCCGAGCGCCTGCGCGAGCTTCTCGATCCGGACGGCGTCCGGGCCCCCTACGCCGAGCGCCCGGAGCCCCTCCTGGATCCAGCTTGCGCGAGGAGTGCGAGTCGGGGCGGCCATGTTCGATACGCTAGCGTATGGATGACGCGCCCACGACCGACCCTCCCGAGGAGCGCCCACACCTCGCGGCCCTGGCGCATCCACGAGATCGCCCCCGACTTCAGGCTCGAGGACGTGTGGGCCCTGCCAACCCCGGGCGGCCCCGACGAATTCCCCCGGCTGGTGCGGCAGTTCACCTCGGGCGACCCCTCGCAGAGCCTGCCCGGCGCCGCGCGCGCACTCTGGGCGCTCCGCTGGACGATCGGGAAGCTGCTCGGCTGGGACGGCGAGGGCGACGGGATCGGTTCCAGGGTCACGACCCTGCGCGACCGGCTCCCGGCCGACCTGCGCGACGCCCCGCGCGGACCGGACTCCGACTCCCTCCCCTTCCAGTCCGTCTACCTGCTCGAGGACGAGTGGGCAGCGGAGATTGCGAACCGGACCATGCACGGCGTGATGCACGTGGGCTGGGTCCCCGACGGTAATGGCGGCTACCGCGGCCAGATGGCCGTCCTGGTGAAGCCGAATGGGCGGTTCGGGAGCGCATACATGGCCGCTATCCGGCCGTTCCGGCACCTGATCGTCTACCCGCCGCTGATGCGGATGATCGAACGGAAGTGGAGGCAAGATGCAGGAGTTCCGTAGCGCAATCGAGGCCCGCGACATCGATCGCCTCGCGGCCCTCTTCACCGACGACGTGGTGTTCCGCAGCCCGGTCGTCCACGCGCCCTACCAGGGGCGGGACCAGGCGATGGCCCTGCTCCGCGCTGTCGCTCAGGTGTTCGAGGACTTCCGCTACACGCGCGAGATCGGCGCGCCGGGGGCCGCCGATCAGGCGCTCGTCTTCCGCGCCCGGGTCGGGGATCGCGAGGTCGAGGGATGCGACTTCATCCACCTCGACGAGCAGGGCTTGATCGACGAGCTGTACGTCATGGTCAGGCCCGCGACGGGCCTCATGGCGCTGGCGGAGGCGATGAGGCAGCAGCTGGCACTGGCCGACGGCAGCGCGTCGAGCTGATGGACGGCGCCGGCGGCAGGCGGGCGGCCGTCGTCACCGGCGCCGCGAGCGGGATCGGCCGAGCGACCGCCGAGCGTCTCGAGGCTGACGGCCTCGACGTGCTGGCGGTCGACCTCGAGCCGGCGCCGGCCGGCCCCGGAGTGGGCTACGCCGCCGACCTCACGACACGCGAGGGCAACCGGGGCGCCGTCGACACGGCACTCGACAGCTTCGGCCGCCTGGACGTGATCGTCGCGAACGCCGGGATCCAGCACGTGGCGCCGGTCGACGAGTTCCCCGAGGACCGCTGGGACGCGGTGATCTCGCTTCTGCTCACCAGCCCGTTCCTGCTGGCCCGCTACGGCTGGGAGGCGCTCGGCGCGAGCGGCGACGGCCGCTTCGTGGCGATCGCGTCGGCACACGCGCTCGCCGCCTCGCCGTTCAAGTCGGCATACGTGGCGGCCAAGCACGGCGTCGTCGGCCTGGTCAAGACGCTGGCGCTCGAGGGAGCCGAGCTCGGGATCCTGGCCACGGCGGTGTGCCCTGGCTTCGTGCGCACCCCGCTCGTCGAGTCCCAGCTCGCCGACCAGGCGGAGGCACGCGGCATCCCCGAGGAGAGCGTGCTCGAGGACGTGATCCTGGAGCCGCACGCGGTCAAGCGGCTGCTTGAGCCGGAGGAGGTCGCGGGAACCGTGTCCTTCCTCGTCGGGCCGGGCGGTCGCGGCTTCACCGGAGTGCCGGTCACGATGGACCTGGGCTGGACGGCGCGCTAGCCGGCGCGGGCTATTCTCGCTCTTGGTGGCGGGCGACCGCGATCCGGAGACCGGCCTCGAGGGGATCAGCTTCGAACGGCCGCGCTATCCCCGGATCCTCGTCGCGATCGACCACACGCCCGCGGCGACGTTCGCGCTCCGTCACGTGGTTCCGTACGCCGTGGATCAGCGGTCGCGCCTGACCCTTCTCACCGTCGTGCCGAACCCGCCTCATGCGGTGGGAGCCGCCGGGCTGTCGCCGCAGCGCGTCGCCGAGGAGATGGAGAGCGAGGCCACGAAGCACATGCGCGAGGTCGCCGCGGCGCTGCCCCAGGATCTCTCGGTCACGACCGTCGTACGCCGCGGTGACCCGGCCGAGCAGATCCTTGCGCTCCTGCGCGAGGAGCCCTTCGATCTGCTGTGCATGGGCGCCCGCGGCGTGGGCCGGGTGAGCGGGGCGCTCCTCGGCTCGGTCTCCACCGCGGTGCTGCACCACAGCCCGGTGCCGGTGGTGGTCCTTCACCCGCCCCCGGACGCGTCAGCCGAACCAGGGCTCGAGCACGTCGAGCGTCCCTGAGCCGGCGTCGAGCTCCACGTTCACGCCGAGCGGCACCGTTGCGGTGCGGCGACAATGGCCGAGCGGAAGCCCGTAGACCGCAGGACGTCCGAGCGGCACGAGGATGTCCTCGAAGACCTCGGCCAGCTCGAGCGTGTGACCGCCGAAGCTCTTCTCGCTGTGGACCTCGGTGTGCTCCGCGACGGCGAACCCGGCGGCGCCTTCGAGCTTGCCCGCCTGGAGAAGCTGTGTCAGGCAGCGGTCGACCTCGTACGGCTCGACGTCGACGTCTTCGAGAAGGAGGACGCAGCCCTCGGTCTGAATCTCGTAGGGAGTCCCGAGGCTCGCGGCGAGCAGGGTCGTGGTTCCGCCGACGAGCCGTCCCCGTGCGCGTCCGGGACAGAGCGTCTCCGCGCCCGCGATTGCCGGCAGCCGGCCCTTCAGCGCCTCGACCAGTCGGTCGACCGAGTCCTCGCTGCCGCGCCGGCCGATCTGGGTGCAGTTCGGCCCCCACAGCGTGACGAGGCCGGCGAGGCGACCCAGCGCCAGGTGCAGGAGCGTGATGTCGCTCATCCCCACGAACGGCTTGGGATGCGCGGCGACGAGGTCGAAGTCGAGGAGCGGAATGACCTGTCCACTCCCGTATCCGCCGCGAATCTGCATCACGACGTCCACGTCCGGTTCGGTGAACGCCCAGTGCAGGTCGCCGGCACGCTGCTCAGGGGTCCCGGCGAGATAGCCGCGTGCCTGTCCGACGTTCGGGGCCTCGACGATCCGCAGGCCGGCCGCTTCCAGCGCGGCCACGCCGCGCCGCGCCGCGGACGCGTCGTACACGGGCGAGGCCGAGGACACCAGCGCGATCGTCGGCGAACGACCAGGAGCCGGTGGGAGGATCACCCCTTCAGGCCGCGTAGCCCGTGGCCTTGTCGACGGTCATACGGAGGATCAGCCTCACCGCGCCGGGCACGTCCGGATCGGGATCGCGGCCGTCGTACTTCCACGACAGCCCTGTGTCGAACGCGCGGCCCACGTCCTCCTCGATCGTGGTCACGCGCCCTCGCAGTTCGACGTAGTTGTACGGATCCTCGGAGTCGAGCACGGTGAGGCTCGCTCGCGGGTCGCGCTCGAGGTTGCGGTGCTTGCGACGTCCCGCCACCGTCGAGAACAGAACGTCGTCGCCGTCCCGGCCGACCCACATCGCCGACGTCTGCGGCCCGCCGTCGGGATTGATCGTGGCAAGCACCGCGAAGTGTCGGCCGTCGAGCAGCCTGCGAATTTCGTCGTTGAGTCCGATAGTCATGCGTAGATACTGCCCGGATGGGAGCAGACCCCGAGCAGTCAGTGCGCCGGCTCGCGGAGGCGATCAATCGCCGCGACGCCGACGCGGCGGTCGAGGTGTGCCATCCCGAGATCGAGTTCCTCTCCGTGCTGGCGGTCAGCGGACGCGCATTCCTGGGCCACGACGGCATCCGGGAGTACTTCGAAGACATCTCGTCTGCCTGGGACGAGTGGAGGGTCGAGGTGCATCGCGTGGCTCCGGCAGCCGACGGGCGCGTCGTCATCGTGATGACCATGCACATGCGCGGCAAGGAGAGCGGTGCCCCGCTCTCCCAGCGGACGGGTCACGTGTGGACGCTGAAGGACGGGAAGCTGCTGCGCAACCAGCCGTTCCGCAATCCCGATGACGCCCTGCGGGAGGTGGGCATCAGCTGACCTGGACGTGCGACACGAGCTCGCCGTCGTGGAGCGTGTGCACGGCGAAGCCGGCGGGCTCGTCGGCGAGCTCGACGCCCTGGGCGCCGAACTCGAGACGCGCCTGGACGTAGGTGCTCGGAGCCGTAAGGACGGCGCGGCCCGCGAGCTCGCCGGCCATCGTGCGGTGCAGATGCCCGGCGACGATTCGGCGGACGTGGGGATGACGCTCGATGACCTCTCCGAGGGCGCGGCGATCCGTGTCGGCCAGGCCGAGCTGGTCCCAGGCGGGCATCCGCGTCCGCAGGGGCGGGTGGTGCATAGCGAGCAGCGTCGGAGTCTGCGGCGCGCCGGCGAGCTCGTCGTCGAGCCATCCGAGCCGTTCGGCGTCGAGGGCGCCGGGGTCCTCACCCGGGCGAGTCGTGTCCAGGACGACCAGCCGTAGCGGGCCGAGATCGACGGCGTACTGGGCCGGCTCGCCGTCGCCGCCGGGAACCCCGAAATGGCGGCGGAGCCCCCGGCGGTCGTCGTGGTTGCCGGGCAGCACGTAGAGCGGACCGCCCAGCGGCGCGAGCAGCTCACGCACCTGCTCGTACTCGGCGTCGGTCGCGTGGTCGGTGAGGTCGCCGGTCACCAGCACGGCATCCCGGCGCGGACAAGTGGCCAGGGCGGACTCGACGGCGGCGGCGAGCTTCCCCTCGGGATCGGGTCCTCCCCACTCTGCTCCGATGTGAGGATCGCTCACCTGGAGGATGAGGAACGGCTCGTCCACGGGCGCGGCATGATGGCAGCCCGCGCTAGCTCTGGTCCGAGTCCTCCCGCAGCCGCCGGGCCGCAAGCAGGAACGCGCCCAGGCCGAGCGCCGCCGTCACGACGAACACGACGACCCCTAGCGTCAGCGCGACCGTGCCCAGCGTGTGAGCCACGCCCCTCACTCGCGACCCAGCTCAGCCCGCGGTGGGTGTGATCGTGACGGGCTCCTTCTTGGCTTCCTTCGGGAGCGGGATCGTCACCTCGACGACGCCGTCGTGCGTCTTCGCCTTGACCTTCGAGGCATCGACCCCCGGCGGCAGCGAGAGCGAGCGCGAGAAGGATCCGTAGCGGCGCTCGCGGCGCACATACTGCTGGCTCTTCTCCTCCTTGCTCTCCTCGTGCTCGCCAGTGATGGTCAGCACGTCGTTTGCGACCTGGATCTTGACCTCGTCGGGCTTGATGCCGGGAATGTCGGCATGCACGACGAGGTTCCCGTCGTCACGCACGACGTCGATCGCCGGCGTCCACGCCCGCTCGCGACCGCCGACGTCGTCGAACACGCGGTCGAAGAAGCGGCCGCGCAGGTCAGCCAGGTCCGAGAAGGGATCCCAATTCGTTAGTGCTCTGGCCATGATGGCCTCCTCCAGGATCGACAATGTTCAAATCATCGAAACCCGAGCCGCGTTTGTCGTCGGCCGGGAGGGGGCTCTTCGCTCTACCTCGTCTGGAGTAGCCGCCGCTACCCGAACGTGAACGCGTAAGCCTCAGCGCCTGGCTCGAGGAACGTGATCTCCAGGGTCCGATCGCGCACGCCGTCGCGCTCGCGCACGAGCTGGTAGAGGCGGCCGTCCCGGAGTAGGCCGTTTCCGTCCGCGTCGATGTCCACGCCGTGTGATGCGCCGGGAGCCTCGCCGTCCAGGAGCACGCGGAAGGGAATCGGCTCCCGTGCGCCCGGCGACAGCACGAGATGCGCGTCGCGCGCGTGGAACCGGTAGCCGATGCTCCCGCCGGATTGGTCGGCCGAGACGCTCTCACGCCCGATCGTCCACTCGCCGGCGAGCGCCCACTGGTTGAGGCCCAGAGCGCTGCCCGCCGGCACGGGCCGCTCGCCGCGCCCGTAGCCGAGATACGTCTCGGGCGTGAGCAGGTGGTCCCAGTCGGCCTCGGCCTCCACGCCGTCACCTTCGACGGAGACGAGCTCCCGCTCCACGCCCAGCAGGCGCTGGATGACGCGCTCGGATTCCTCGTAGCGCCCTTCGCCGAAGTGCTGGTCGCGGATGATGCCGTCGGTGTCGACGAAGTAGAGCGCCGGCCAGTAGTGATTGTCGAAGGCGCTCCAGACTTCGTAGTCGTTGTCGACCGCGACCGGGTAGTCGATCCCCCGCTCCTTCGTCGCCTGGCGCACGCGGTCGATCTCGTGCTCGAACGAGAACTCCGGCGTGTGGACGCCGACCACGACCAACCCGTCGTCCCGGTAGGCCTGCGACCACGCACGGACGTAGGGCTCCTGGCGCAGCCAGTTGATGCACGTCAGCGTCCAGAAGTTCACGAGCACGACGTGGCCGCGCAGGTCGGCGGGGCCGAGCGGCCCGGAGTTGAGCCACCCGGTCGCCCCGCCGAGCGACGGCATGTGCTGACGTCCGAACACGGTCATCTCACATGGAGGCAGAGCCGACGGCGCTCACTCCTGTGGCCCCGAGCTGAAGTGGCTGCTGATCCGAGGTTCGAGCCATGA
>DASTHD010000184.1:0-19127 GCA_035605555.1 Gaiellaceae bacterium | reverse complement strand
CGGCGTCGCCCTGGCGCCGATGATCTGTGTGCTCGGCCCGAAGGGCGGAACCGGCAAGACCCTGACCTCGTGCAACCTGGCGGTCTCGCTGGCGGAGAGCGGCAACAAGGTCACGCTCGTCGACCTCGACCTCCAGTTCGGAGACATCGGGCTCGCCCTCGGCCTCGCGCCGCAGCGGACGATCTACGACCTCGCCAAGGCCGGGGGCTCGGTGGACGCGGAGAAGATCGAGGACTTCCTGGTCGTCCACCCGTCGGGTGCGAGGGTGCTGATGGCCCCCACCCGGCCGGACCAGGCCGGGGCGATCACCGTCGAGTTCCTGCGTGAGGTCTATGCCGGACTGCGGGCCTCGAACGACTTCGTGATCGTCGACACGCCGCCCGGCTTCGTGCCGGAGGTGATCGCGTCGATCGACAGCTCCTCGCACGTGTGCATGGTGGGGATGCTCGACTCGCTCTCGCTGAAGAACACCAAGCTCGGCCTGGAGACGCTCGAGCTGATGGGGTACGAGTCGGAGCGGATCCGGGTCCTGCTCAACCGCGCGGACAGCCGCGTCGGGATCGCGCGGGACGAGGTCGATTCGATCATCGGCAGGTCGCCCGACGTCTTCGTGCCGAGCGACCGGGAAATCCCCGTCTCGGTCAACGAGGGCAGGCCGGTGGTGCTCGCCAACGGCCGGTCCGAGGCAGCGCGTGCCTTCCACTCGCTCGCGGCCATGTACGTCAACGGGGACACGCCGGCGTCGAGCAACGGCCGCCGTAACGGGCTCCTGAGGAGGAAGCGCTGATGGACCTACACGAACGACTCTCAGCCGCACGTCCGGCCGCCTCGACCTCTCGCGGTCCCGACCCGTTCGCCGAGCTGAAGAACCGCATCCATCTCAGCGTGATCGGCGAGCTCGGCCCGCAGCTTTTCAACGCGACGATGGACCCGAACGGGCTCCGGGACCGGGTGACGAACGACATCAAGGCGCAGCTGTCCACGGAGGCGGGGCTCTCCCGAGACGACCGCGAGGCGCTGGCGGCTGAGATCGCCGACGACATCCTCGGCCACGGGCCGCTCGAGCGCCTGCTCGCCGACGACTCGATCACGGAGATCATGGTCAACGGCCCGTTCGAGGTCTGGGTCGAGCGCCAAGGCCGGCTGTACGAGACCACCGTCCGGTTCACGGACGAGTCTCACCTGCGGCGGATCATCAACAAGATCGTCGCCCAGGTCGGCCGCCGCATCGACGAGGCCTCGCCGCTCGTGGACGCGCGTCTGCCCGACGGCAGCCGCGTCAACGCCGTGATCCCGCCGCTCTCGCTGAGCGGCCCAATCGTGACGATCCGCAAGTTCAGCAAGAAGCGGCTGGACATGACGGACATGATCAAGCTCGGCACGCTGAGCAGCCAGACGATCGAGTTCCTGCAGCGTTGCATCCTCGCCGAGCTCAACGTCCTGATCTCGGGCGGGACAGGGTCCGGCAAGACGACGCTCCTGAACGCGCTGTCGACCGCGATCCCGGAGACCGAGCGGATCGTGACGATCGAGGATGCGGCGGAGCTTCGGCTCAACCAGCGCCACGTGCTCCGGCTCGAGGCGCGGCCGAAGAACATCGAGGGTCAGGGAGAGATCCCGATCCGCCACCTGGTCAGGAACTCGCTGCGCATGCGGCCGGACCGGATCATCGTCGGCGAGGTCCGCGGCGCCGAGGCGCTCGACATGTTGCAGGCGATGAACACTGGCCATGACGGCTCCCTCAGCACGATCCACGCCAACTCGCCACGGGACGCGCTCTCCCGCATCGAGACCATGGTGCTGATGACGGGCTACGACCTCCCGGTCCGCGCGATCCGCGGCCAGGTGGCCTCGGCCCTCGACATGATCGTCCACCTCGAGCGCCTCGAGGACGGCTCGCGGCGGGTGACGGCGATCACCGAGGTGCAGCGGATGGAGTCCGACGTGATCACGCTCCAGGACCTCTTCGAGTTCAAAGTCGAGCGCGTTACGCCCGACCGGGTCGTCGTCGGCTCCCTCCACGGAACCGGCCTGCGGCCGACGTTCCTCCACAAGTTCGAAAAGCGCGGTGTCACGCTGCCGGTGTCCATCTTCTCCAACGGCCACGTCGGGCAGTCGGACCTCTCCCGGGCGGCGGCGCGATGAGGGCGAAGCTCGCCGTCCTGGCGCTCGCAATACTCGTCGCCGCGACCCTCGTGGCGGCGGCGGCGGCGCAGCCGCTCCGCCTGGTGGAGGCCGGAGGCACGGAGTTCCCGGAGCGTGCGTTCGTGATCAGCCTGCCGCAGAAGGCGCGGCTGACCGAAGAGCGACTGACGCTGCGCGAAAACGGCGTGCTCGTCCCGGACTTCAGCCTGACGCCGGTGGGCGAAGGCAAGGGTCCTGCCTCCGGCGTCGTCCTCGTGATCGACGCCAGCGAGAGCATGGCCGGCGCGCCGATTCGCAACGCGATGGCCGCCGCTCGGGCATTCGCGGCCCAGCGCCGGCCGTCCCAGCAGCTCGCCGTGCTGGCCTACAACGCCAGGCCCGAGACAGTTCTGCCGTTCACGACCGACGAGGGGGAGATCGAAGGGGCGCTCGAAGGCACCCCGCGGATCGCGTACTTCACGCGCATGTATGAGGCGATCGACCGGGCGATCTCGATGATCCAGGAGGAGCACCTCTCCCCCGGCTCGATCGTCCTGCTCTCCGACGGACAGGAGGTCGGCAGCCTCGCCTCACCGGCCGACGCGATCGCCAAGGCGCGCGCGGCGCACATCCGGGTCTTCTCGGTCGGCCTCAGATCCCGCTACTACGACGCGAAGACCCTCGGCAAGCTCGCGACGCAGACCGGCGGCCGCTATCGCGAGGCCAGCTCGCCGCGGGCGCTCGAACCGATCTTCGCCGAGCTCGGCTCGGAGCTCGCCAGCGAGTACATGCTCAGGTACCAGTCGACGGCCGACGTCGGCCAGAGGGTTCGGATCGCGATCCGGATCAAGGGCGTGCCCGGCCTCCTCGTGAGCGGCTACAACACCCCGGACGAGGCGGCTGTCGCCGCCGAGCCTTACCGACCTTCGGTAGGGGCACGCATCCTGCAGTCGCCGCTGACGATGCTCATCGTCGCCCTCGGCACGACCGTGCTGCTCGGCTTCGCCGTGCTGACGCTGCTCCGGCCTCGGCGACGGACACTGCGTTCCCGGATGGCCGAGTTCGTCTCCGTCCGGCCGACGGCACCGGAGGAGCAGGTGTCGGGCGGGCGCATCACGAGCCGCGTGCTCGTCGGCGCCGAGCGCTCGCTCGAGACGACGAAGTGGTGGGCCCGGTTCAAGGAGACCGTCGAGCTCGCAGAGATCAGCACGCCCCCCTTCCAGATCGCCATGTGGACGCTCGCCGGCACGATCCTCGTGAGCTGGCTTCTCGTCGTGATCACCGGCTCGCTCCTCTTCGCGCTCGTCGGCCTCGCCGTCCCGTGGTCGGTGCGGTCGCTGATCAACCGGAAGCTGGAGCGCAAGCGGAAGCAGTTCGGGGAACAGCTTCCGGACAACCTGCAGGTACTCGCTTCCGCGCTCCGCGCGGGTCACAGCTTCGTCGGCGCCCTCTCCGTGGTGGTCGATGACGCCGACGAGCCGTCCAAAAGCGAGTTCCGTCGGGTGGTCGCGGACGAGCAGCTTGGCGTTCAGCTTGAAGAGGCGATCCGCACGGTCGTCCAGCGGATGGACAACGAGGACCTGGAGCAGGTCGCGCTCGTCGCCGCGCTCCAGCGGCGAACAGGGGGCAGCATGGCCGAGGTTCTCGAGCGCGTGACCCAAACCATCCGCGAGCGTTTCGAGCTGCGCCGGCTCGTCCAGACCCTCACCGCGCAGGGCCGGATGTCGCGCTGGATCGTCACGGCGCTGCCGGTCGGCCTGCTGCTCGCTCTGACGGTCATCAACCCCGATTACACCAAGCCCCTGTTCACCACCAGCGCCGGCCGTGTCGCGCTGGTGGTGGCGACGGCGATGCTCATCGCCGGATCGCTCGTGATCAAGCGAATCGTGAACATCAAGGTCTAGGAGGACGCCATGGTGCTGCTCTTGTTGATGGGACTGACACTGATTGGCGCCTCGGCGGTCCTCGTGGGGCGCGCGGCCCTGATGCCGAGGCTGCGGGGGTCGCAGACGCTGGGCCGGATCGGCTCGTACGGCTTCACCGCCCGACAGGGCAACGAGGGTTTGGGCTCGAGCGCGACGAGAACCGCTCTCGACAGCGTCGCGGCCGGTGTCGGCGCGGTGGCCGGACGCTTCGGCGGGCTCCGCGAGGCGTCGATTCGGCGCGAGCTCGTCGCCGCCGGGATCTACGGCCTCGCACCACGCAAGTTCGTCGGCTACCGGGTCCTCGCCGCAATCGTCGCCCCCGCGTGCTGGCTGTGGCTGTCGTCGATCGGCGGCTACGGCGCCTTGGTCACGTTCGGAGGCACCCTCATCGCAGCCCTCATGGGCTGGACGGGGCCGATGACATTCATCCGCCGCCGGGCGCGCGACCGGGCACAGAAGATCGACTACGAGCTGCCGAACCTGATCGACCTGCTGGTCGTGACGGTCGAGGCCGGCCTCGGCTTCACGGGGTCGCTCCAGCTCGCGGCCGAGCGATTCGGCGGACCGCTCGGCGACGAGCTCCGGCTGACGCTGCAGGAGCAGAGCATGGGGCTCTCGACCAACGAGGCGCTCCGCAACATGCTGGAGCGTTGCGACACGCCGCTGATGCGCTCGTTCGTCCGGTCGGTCCTCCAGGGCGAGACGCTCGGCGTCTCGATCGGCGACATCATGCGCGACCTCGCCGTCGACATGCGCAAGCGTCGCCGCTCGGCGGCCGAGGAGCGGGCCCAGAAGGCGCCGATCAAGCTCCTCTTCCCGCTCGTCTTCCTGATCTTCCCCGCCATGTTCGTGGTGATCCTCGGGCCGGCGGTGCTCTCGTTCCTCGACACCTTCGGAGGCTGAACCATGAGTCGATTCCTCGTCGCTGGGGTCTTCGCCGCTCTCGCTGCCGCGAGCACCACCGCAGCAGTGGACGCCGCGGGCGACGTGCTCTCAAGCCCATCCGCACACACCTGGAGCGTCGCGGGCTTCGTCCTGCTTCGCACGGCAGTGCTCCTGGCAGTGAGCGTGTGCGTCTTCATCCGGAAGCCACCCGAGCGCAACGCACGGGCGCCGATCGCTTTCGTCGCGTGCGCTGCAGCGCTCGTCTCGGTGCCCCTCCTGGAGAAGCCGGCCGAATCGGCGCCGACCTTGCTCCTCGTCTCCGGCGAGACGATCGCACTCGTCGCCTGGGCGTGGCTGCTCGTCTCGTTCGTGACGCTCGGGCGCTGCTTCGGGATCCTTCCGGAAGCGCGCGGCCTCGTTACGCGCGGCCCGTACGGCATCGTCCGCCACCCCGTGTACCTCGGCGAGCTCGTCGCGTTCGGGGGGCTCGTGGTCGCCTCCCCAGCCCCGCGGAACGTCGTGCTGGCGTTCGTCTTCGTCGGCGCTCAGACGATCCGCATGCGGCTCGAGGAACAGGCACTTGCGGAGCGGTTCCCGGAGTACCACGACTATGCCGCGACGACGCCGCGCCTCGTCCCGGTGCCCCGACTCGCCTCGGTGGGGCGGCGTGGGGCGACCGTGGCCGGTGCAGCGGTCGCCGCCGCGCTGCTGCTGGCGCCGATCGGCGCGACGGCATCGAAGGCGGCGCTCGCCACGCCGGCGATCACGGCCCCGGCAGCGGGGGCCCGGACGGACGGCGTCCCCTGGTTCGGCTGGTCGCCTGTGTCGGGCGCCGCGCAGTACGAGTTCCAGATCGCCGCGGATCCCGGAATGAACGCGAGGGTGCTCGGCCCGGGCCAGGACCGGTTCTTCACCAAGAACACCCGCGCGACGTTGAAGAAGTCGCTGCCCGACCGGACGTACTGGTGGCGCGTCCGGGCGAGCAGGGCCAACGGTGCCGTCTCGGCCTGGACGGCCCCGCGCGCCTTCTCGAAGGTCCTGCCTGGGCCGCGGCCCCAGTCACCTGTCGGCGGGGCGGTCGTCTCCTATCCGGCAACGCCGCTGAAGCTGGTCTGGAACCCGGTCGACCGCGCCGTCAAGTATCTCGTCACGATCGCGAACGACCCCTCGCTCGGCTCCGTGATCGGCGGGAAGCCCGTCGAGACCTTCGCGAGCGCGTTCACCCGCCCGGGGGCGCTCGCTCCGGGGACGTACTACTGGGGCGTCACGCCGGTCGACGCCCAGGGGAACCCTGGGGCGCCGTCCCCGGTCGCGTCCTTCGTCTGGTCGTGGCCTTCGAGGACCGGGGTCCGTGTCAACGACCTGTCGCCGGATGCCGAGGTCTTCGATCCGCAGTTCGCCTGGGATCCGATCCCGGGCTCGGCCCGCTACGAGCTCGAGGTCAGCACGTCGCAGGACTACGCGCCCGGGTCGAAGGTGTGCTGCGCCGGCTCGACGATCGGGTCTGTCTATGCGCCTACGGCGGTGCTCAAGGACAACCGGTACTACTGGCGTGTCCGGGGCATCGACGTCGACGGGAACCCCGGCGAGTGGAACGAGGGGCCCGTCTTCGACAAGCGGTTCGACAAGGTCCCGCCGGTCGCCGGCACGAGCATCAAGAACGTCCGCGTCCGCGACAACATCAGCGATCCGGGGGCCGATGTCGACCCCGGCACGCCTAGCTACGACACCCGGGTCCCGATGCTCATCTGGGATCCCGTTCCCGGCGCGGCCAGCTACCAGGTCGAGGTCACACCGATGGGCGCCACCGACTGCAACTGGACGGCGGTCGGCAGCCATTGGGTGGTCAACACGACCGTTAACGGCTGGACGCCGCTCGGCTCCGGCTGGAACCTGCAGAAGCCGTATCAGGATCCGAGGTCGGTCGCGACCGACCTCCCGGTCCTCGCGGCCGGCACGACGTACTGCGCCCGAGTCCGCGCCCGGAGCAACCGTGACGGCGGAGGCACCGACGTCTACGGCGACTACACGTACGTTGTGAACGGCGGTACGTCGGCCCTGCCCGGGCCCGCGTTCAAGTGGCTCGGATATCCGACGGGCGGCGCCTGCTCCCCGTCGTGCAACTCCGGGTACCTCGGCGCCGGCGACTACGTCACGCCGGCCACCGGAACCCTCTCGCCGCGCACGCCCTACTTCACGTGGCGGCCCATCGCCGGGAAGCAGAGCTATTTCGTGCTCGTCGCGAAGGACTCGCAGTTCAGCAACATCGTCGACTATGCGTTCACGCAGCTGCCTGTCTACTCGCCACGCAGTTTGCTCCGGCCGACGTCGTACTCCGACGAGACGACGTCGTACTACTGGGCAGTCCTCCCGGCCGACCAGCTCAACGGGGGCTCGGCCGCAGGAGTGCCGCTGCTCGCGGCCCCCCAGGCGTTCGAGAAGCGCTCGACGCCGCCGGCGGCGCTCGAGCCGGCTCCGGGGGCCGACCTCGCCGGCCATCCGACCTTCCGCTGGAGTGGCGTGGAAGGCGCGCGGCGGTACCGCCTTCAGGTCGCCCAGGACGACCGCTTCGGCGCGTTGCTCGAGG
Source organism: Gaiellaceae bacterium (assembly GCA_035605555.1). Lineage (GTDB taxonomy): Bacteria > Actinomycetota > Thermoleophilia > Gaiellales > Gaiellaceae > JACDAN01. Next base: position 11,606 of record DASTHD010000184.1, on the reverse strand, counting down.
ACGTCCTCACCGACTCGACGTCGTACACGAGCAACACCACCTACCCCGCTGACACCGTGCTCTACTGGCGCGTGCGAGCCGACGACGAGAACCTGATCGGGCTCACCTGGTCGGCTCCGCGAACGTTCCAGAAACGGCTCGAGGCGCCAGTCCCGAGCTCGGGTAACCCAACACGTGGCGACTACATCCCGACCTGGATGTGGGACCCCGTTCGCGGCGCGGTGTCGTACGACGTCCACGTCGACCTCCCCGACGGCACCCAGCGCGACCTCGCCGGGCTGCGAACCGCCGCACTGACCCCCGTGCTCATGTACGGCACCGGCGTCTTCCGGTGGAAGGTCCGAGCGAACTTCCCGCGCCAGCCCTTCGGAACTGTCGCGGGGCCGTACTCGGGCACGCACGTGTTCACGCGGACGATCGCCGAGCCGATCGGCGTCCGTTCGGAGAACTCGAAGCGCTACCCGCTCCTGCTCTGGGATCCGAAGCCGGGGCCGAAGTCGTACCGCGTCCAGATCTCCACGCGCGCCGACTTCGCGACCGCGATCGAGGACGTGTCGACCGACAACACAAGCTACGCACCGCCGCTGACCCGCGCGGCGTACACCGCGGGCGTGCCGATCTACTGGCGCGTCGCGGCGATGGACGAGGGCAGGAACATCGGCGACTGGAGCCCGATCCAGCGGATCGGTACCGTCAGGCAGCTGAGCTTGCGGGCGCGAGGCACTCCGAAGCGGAAGCGGACGCGGAAGATCGTCGTGACCGTGCGGGGCGCAGGCAAGCCCATTGCGGGAGCGACGGTGCGGCTGTCCGGAGCCGGAGCGCGAGCGGCCCGCGTCCGCACCAACCGCAAGGGCTCGGCGACCTTCCGGGTCCGGGCGACGAAGCGCGGAATGATCGTCTTCCAGGCGACGAAGAGCGGCTACGCGTCGGCGACGCTTCGCCTGCGCGTCAGGTAGCCCACAGGTAGACGGGCCCGCGGCGGCGCGGGCCCGTCGCTCAAGCCGAGCGTTTCGAGCGCCGATGGGGAGGGTATGCTCGTCGGTGCGTTGCTGTGAACACTGGGCTGCTCACAGGTCTGATTGGCGTCGGCGCGGGCGCGATCGCGCTCTGGATCGACGTCCGATTCCCGCGGCTGGCACCTGACGACATGGCGAAGGTGCTCCTCCAGGTCGCTGCGTCGATCGCCCTGGGGTACGCGATCTCCCCGGCGATGCAGGCCCTGCTCTCCTACGAGGATCCGCGCCTCACGCTGCTCGGGATCTTCGGGCTCGGCTTCCCCTCGATCGTGTACTGCCTGCTCGCCGGCCTCTGGATGATCAAGCTCGCGCAGCGCACGCTCAGCGGTCACCTCCGCTGACCTGACCTCCCGCCAGCCGACGCAGCGCGCCCGTCAGCACGTCGAGCGCCACGGCGACGTCTTCGTCTGAGGAATGCTCCTCCGGGGAGTGGCTGGCGCCGCCGTTCAGGCTTCGGACGAAGAGCATCGAGGACTCGACGCCCGCCGCGGCGAGCGGCCCGGCGTCGTGGCCGGCGCCCGACGCGAGCTCGACGAGCGGCAGGCCCCGATCAGCGAGCTCCGCGCGAAGCGCGGCGGGGGAGAGCTGCACCGGCGGGATCACGTAGTGAGCATCTTCCAGCCCGAGCGCTCCGACGAGGCGGTCGAGTCGCTCCTGGTCCGGTGCGCGCGCGTCGACCGTCAGCAGCACCCGTGAGGGGACGACGTTCGCGGCACCCGGCTCCACGTCCAGCTGCCCGACCGTCGCGACGGCATCCGCGATGCCGGACGCAACCTCCCGCGCCTGCAAGACGTACTCGGCAGCCGCAACGAGCGCATCCCCGCGGGAATCCATCGGCGTCGTCCCGGCGTGATCCGCCCGGCCGGCGAACACCTTCGTGCAGCGGACGATGCCCGCGATGCTCGTGACGAGGCCGAGCGGCGCGCCTGCCGCAGCCAGCCGTGGCCCCTGCTCGACGTGAAGCTCGACGTAGCGTCCCGGCAGCGACCCGTGCCGAACGCGCCACCGGCTGCCGTGGCACCCGGTCTCCTCGTCGCGGAAGACGACGACGCCCAGCGTCCGCTCGGACGGCCCGGCCGCCACAGCCGCTTCAAGCCCTGCAACTACACCGAGCGCCCCGTCGAGCCGGCCGCCCTCCGGCACCGAGTCGAGGTGTGAGCCCGTCCAGACCTCCGGCAGCTCCGGGCTCGACCCGACCAGCCGCCCGATCACGTTGCCCCGCTCGTCGACCTCGACCTCGAGCCCGGCCTCCTCCATCCACGACACAGCCAGCGCGCACGCCTCGTCCTCCTCGGGTGTCCCGCCGACGCGGTTGGCACCTTCGCCGTCGCCGATTCGGAAAACCTCGTCCAGCCGCGCGTTTAGAGTCGTCAGCGTCGTCACGGATTTGCGGAAAGGAGCATCTGCATGAGCGACCTCGCCGCGCCCTCCCAGCGCTCCGCGCTCGACCGGTGGTTCCGGTTCGAGGAACGAGGCACCAACCTGGCGCGCGACACCATCGCCGGCATGACGACCTTCATCGTCATGTCCTACATCATCTTCGTGAACCCGGCGATCCTCGGCTTCGCCGGCGTACCGGGCCTCGCGGGTCAAGGCCTTCCGTTCGAGGCCGTCCTCACCTCGACGTGCCTCGTCGCCGGCGTGATGACGATCATCATGGGCCTCTACACGAACATGGCCTACGCGATCGCGCCCGGCCTGGGCCTGAACGCGGTCGTCGCGTTCACGCTGGTGGCGCAGAACGGCCTGAGCTTCCCGGAGGCGATGGGCCTGATCGTCGTGGAGGGCCTCGTCGCCGTCCTCGCGGTTTTGATCGGCCTCCGCGAGGCGATCATGCGGGCGATCCCGCTGGAGCTGAAGAAGGCGATCGCGATCGGCATCGGCCTCTTCATCGCCTTCATCGGCCTCTACGACTCCGGCCTCGTGATCGGCCGGGCGGCACCGACGCCCGTCGACCTCGCCACCTTCACCACCTGGCCGGTGATCATCACCCTCGTCGGCCTCGTGATCACGATCGGCCTCCGAGCGCTCGGCTTCCCCGGCGACCTCCTAGTCGGGATCGTCGCCACGACCGTCTTCGCGACGATCGTGAACTGGGCCAACGACTACACCGTCTACGACACACCAGCGACCGAACGCTACGCGCGCTGGCCGGAGAAGCTCGTCGACACTCCCGACTTCAGCCTGATCGGCGACGTGAGCTTCTCGGCCTTCACGACCCTGCCGTTCCTCGCCGCTGTCGCCCTCGCGTTCTCGCTCTTCCTGGCGGACTTCTTCGACACGATGGGCACGCTCGTCGGCGTCGGCCGCCAGGCGGGCTACGTGAGCGCCCAGGGCGAGATGCCGGACATCCGCAAGCCGCTGCTCGTCGACTCGGCGGCCGCCGCCGCCGGCGGGTTCGTCTCCGCCTCGTCGGCGACGACTTACATCGAATCGGCCTCGGGCGTCGGTGTCGGAGGACGCACCGGCTGGGTGAGCATCGTCACGGGCGCCCTCTTCTTCCCCTTCATGTTCTTCGCGCCGCTGATCGGGATGGTGCCTCCGCAGGCAACGGCGCCAGCCCTGATCATCGTCGGCTGGCTGATGATCAGCGTCCTCACGGAGCTCGAGGAAGAGGCCGAGGTGGAGGAGCTCGGTCCGGCGGCCACGACGCCCCCCAACGACGACCCCGCCCGCAGGACCGGCCGTGGCCGACGCCTGGCCGGCATCGACTTCCACGACGTCGCGCTCGGGCTCTCCGCGGCGATCGTGATCATGTTCATGCCGTTCACGTTCTCGATCACGGACGGCATCGCCGCCGGCTTCATCGTCTACGTCCTGGTGCGCATCTTCCAGGGTCTCTGGCGCGAGGTGCACCCGCTGATGTGGGGTGCCGCGATCGCCTTCGCGATCTACTTCGCCCTTCCGATCTTGCAGCAGGAGTTCAGCTGGATCTGAGTCCGGCGTCTTCGAGGGCGGCCGCCACGAGCGCGTCGTAGCGGCCGTCCTCGAGATCTCCGATCGGATCGGGCGTGTATGCGAGCAGCTGACCGTACGGCAGCGAGAAAACGGCACGCATCGCGAGCAGCCGCCGGCGCTCCGGCGTGTCGCTGCTTCGCAGCACGAGCTCGGCGTCGCGCAGCTTCCGGACCTGAGCCGTGCGGCCGGGCAGCCACGTGACGAGGAGCAGCGCAGCCGGGAGGCCGAAGGTGACGAGGCCGAGGATGTTCGCGAGCTTGTGCACGTTGTCCTCGCCCTGCTGTCCGAGGTCGGAGACGTTGCCGCCGGAGCTCTCACCCGCCGACCGGAGGCCGTCGGCGATCTCACCGCCGACGACGGGCGTGCCGTCGACTGCGTCCGCCGCGGAGTCGAACCCGCCCTGAACGGCGCCGCCGGTCGCCTGCACACCCTCGCCGAGGACCGCCAGCCGGTCGACGGCGTCGTGGACCTTCAGGCCGGCCCAGGCGAAGAGGACGAGCAGCGCGATCGAGGCGACGTCGGCGACGAGCGCCCGTGTTCTCGGGCCGTGGATCTGGGGATAGAGACGCATGTTCCGCTCATACCCGCTCCGGCAGCTTCCCGAGCAACCACCAGCCGGCGAGCGGCCCCAGCGCAGCTGCGGCGAAGCCCGCCCGCCACGACGTGGCCTCGACGAGGTTCGCGAACAGGATGGGGACGAGGACGCCGATCAGGCCGAGCGTCGTCTGCTGGAAACCGATCGCAGCGCCGCTCTTCGCGCGCCCGGCCAGCTCAGCGGCGGCGGTGAGCGAGAGGCCGTTCCAGGACATCGAGACCGCGCCGGCCAGGACGATCGCGGCGATCGCCAGCCAGAGCCCGTGCTCGGCGACGAGCGAGGTCACGGCCAGTCCAGCCGCGCTCGCCACGCCGATCCACCGCAGCGGTCGGATGCGGCTGCCGATCCGGTCCGAGAGCCGGCCGGCGGCGATCCTCGAGATGACGGCCGCCGCCTGGAAGACGGCGAGCACGAGGCCCGCCCGCGTGGTCGAGACGCCGTGCGCGTCGTGGAGGAAGAGCACCGAGAACGACATCAGCGGGATCTGCGCGCTGAGGTAGAGCCCGCTGCCGATCGAGAGCGTCCAGAGCCGCGAGTCGCGGAGCGTCCACGGGATCGCGTCCCCCTCCAGCTCCGCATCGCGGACAGGTGCCTCCCGCACCACCGCGACGGCAACCACAGCTGCCGCGACGGCGAGCCCGCCCAGGAACGCGAACGACGCGCGGAGCCCGCCCGCCGCGTCCACGGCGGGCAGCACGACGGCCGACAGCCCGATCCCGAGCGGAATGGCGGTCTGCCGGATGCCGAGCGCGAGCCCTCGCTCGTCGGGGCCGAACCACTGCATCACGGCCCGGCCGCTCGCCGCGTTTACGCTCGCGCCGGCAGCCGCCGCGAGGAAGAGCAGGATGAGAAACGCCCAGAAGCCGCCGACCCCGCCCGCGACGACCGCCAGCACCCCGGCGGCGCCGAGGCCCGTCCCGAGCACGGCCCGCTCGCCGACACGATCGGCGAGCAGCCCCCAGGCGAGAAGCGTCGTCGTCGTGCCGACCCACAGGCTTCCGAGCAGCACGCCGACCTGCGACACGCTCGCGTCGAACTCCGACCGGATCTCCGGCGCGAGCACGGCCGGCCCGATGAAGAGCGCAGAGCCGGCGCCGGCCGCAGCCGTGCCCGCGGCGAGCACCGCCCACCGGTAGCCGCCTTCTCGGTCAGACTTCTGCGTCATGGACACAGAGGCCGCAACCTATCCGGCGCTCGCGGTCGAGGAGGAGCGGTCGTTCCTCACGCGCGTGATGGGCTGGATGTTCACCGGCCTTGCGATCACGGGCGTGATCGCCTGGGCCTTCGGCACGAGCGAGGACGCGGTCGCCTGGTTCGACGACCACATCTGGGTCTTCCTGGTGCTGATCGTGGCGCAGTTCGTGGCCGTGGCCGGCCTCTCGCTGCGGATCCAGCACATGTCACCGCCGGTGGCCGCCGCGGTCTTCCTGGGCTACTCGGCGCTGAACGGCCTGACCTTCTCGATCATCTTCTCCGTCTACACGACCACGTCGATCGCGGGCGCGTTCTTCGTCACGAGCGCGATGTTCGGCGCCCTCGCGCTCTACGGCTGGAGGACGAAGCGCGATCTCTCCTCCGTCGGGTCGATCGCCTTCATGGCGCTGATCGGGCTGATCCTCGCGAGCGTCGTGAACCTGTTCTGGGCAAACGGCGCGCTCTACTGGATCACCACATACGCCGGGGTCGCGATCTTCGCGGCCCTGACCGCGTACGACATGCAGAAGATCAAGCAGCTGAACGTCCGCGGCAACGCGGGTACGGACGACGACAAGCGCGAGGCGATCCTCGGCGCGCTCGCGCTCTACCTCGACTTCATCAACCTGTTCCTGTTCATCCTCCGGATCTTCGGACGGCAGAAGTAGCGGTCTAGCCCAGGCCGAACGGGTTGAACGGCTTCGGCGAGGTCGACGTGATCACGCTCTTCGTCTCGAGGTAGTCGTCGAGCGTGTCGATCCCGAGCTCGCGGCCGAAGCCGGACTGCTTGTAGCCGCCGAAGGGGATCCCGGGGAAGGCGGTGTAGGGCATGTTGATCCCGATCAGGCCCGACTTGATCCGCCTGGCGACGCGGTGTCCTCGGGCCGGGTCGCCGGTCCAGATCGTCGCCATCAGCCCGTAGCGCACGTCGTTTGCGATCCGGATTGCGTCCTTCTCGTCCTCGAACGGGATCACGGTCACGACCGGGCCGAAGATCTCCTCCTGAGCCACGGCCATCGAGTTGTCGACCTTGGCGATCACCGTCGGCGGGTAGAAGGCGCCGTTGCCGTTCCCCGGCTCGCCGCCCGTCACGACCTCCGCGCCCTCCTCGCGGCCCCGCTCGACGAATCCGTGGACGCGCTCGCGGTGGTTCTCGGAGATCAACGATCCCATCTGCGTCTCCGGGTCAAGCGGGTCGCCGACCTTGATCTGGCCGGCGAGCTCGGAGAAGCGGCTGACGAAGTCGTCGTACAGCGACTGCTCCACCAGCACCCGCGAGCGAGCCTCGCAGCTCTGCCCGGCCGAGTAGTAGATCGACCACACCGAGCTCGGGATCGCGTCGTCGAGGTTCGCGTCCGCGAAGACGAGGTTGGGGCTCTTTCCGCCCAGCTCGAGGGTCAGGCGCTTCATTCCGGGCGCTGCGAGCTTCATCACCTCGACGCCGGTCGCTGTCGACCCCGTGAAGGCCACCTTGTCGACTCCCGGGTGGCCCACGAGGTAGGCGCCCGTCGTCGGGCCGCCGCCCGGGACGACGTTGATCGCGCCGGGCGGGAAGCCGACCTCGCTCGCGAGCTCTGCGACCCGCAGCGCGGTCAGCGGCGTTGCCTCGTCCGGCTTGAGGACGACCGAGCAGCCGGCGGCCAGCGCCGGCGAAAGCTTCCAGGTCGCCATCATCAGCGGGTAGTTCCAGGGGATGATCTGCCCCGCGACGCCGACCGGCTCCTTGAGGGAGTAGAAGAGCAGCGACCCGCCGAGCGGGTTCGCGCGCCCGGCGATCGAGGCGATCGCCGATGCCATGTAGCGGAAGTTCTCGATCGCCTGGTTCAGCTCGGCCTTCACCGACGAGATTGCCTTGCCGACGTTCCGCGCTTCGAGCTCGGCCAGCTCCTTGCGGTTCGCGACCATCGCGTCCGCGAGGGCGTGGAGTAGACGCGAGCGCTCCGTCGGCGGCGTCCGGCCCCAATCGCCGTCGACCGCAGCGCGCGCCGCCTCGACGGCGCGGTCGACGTCCTGCTCTCCCCCGAGGGCGATCTTCCCGAGCGGCTCGCCGGACGCCGGCTCCGTCAGGTCGCGAAGCTTCCCGTCCGCAGGCTCCGAGGGCTCGCCGTTGATGAAGAGGAGGTACTCGCGCTCGGTTGCGACGGCCATCGGGCCGGACGATAGCTCAGGCCAGATCGGCCGGGGTCAGCTGCTCCGTCAGGAGCCGCTTGAACCTCGCGGGATCCCCGGCGACCCAGTCCCGGCAGACGCGGTACCCGTCGGTGTAGGTCGAGACGTACGCTCGCCACACCGGGTGGTTGATGAAGGAGACGTTGTGCTCGGCGCGCTTCGGCGAGACGAGCGCCCACCGGATCAGGTACTCCCGCGCCTCGTCGAGCGACGCCCCGTCCTCGTGGAGCATGAGCGCCGCGTTGCCCGGAACGTGCTCGAACGGCTCCCGCGCCTTCCGGACCGCCCGGCCGAGCTCGGCGTCGTGATCGATGCCGATCGGAGCCAACGTCTCGGCCGTGAACGCATCCAGGTCGTCGAGCAGGATCTCGGCGCCGACCTCGGCGATGCCTTCGGCGATCAGCGACTGCGGCGCGCCGATCATCAGGATGCTCTCCTCGACGAGGCCCTGCTCGCGCACGAGGCGCTGCTCCTTCCAGGCGTGCTCGGTGTGGTGGCCCGGGTAGAGCTCGTGCGCCATCAGGTGGCCGATGTAGCCGGCGTTCATGTCGACGTCGGTGTTGACCGCGACCCGGCTCCGCAGCCCACCGAGGTAGTAGTTGTAGGCCGCCCACGGCTCGTCGGTCACGTAGTCGAGCTCGCCGGCCTCGCCGTCGGGAAGTCCGAGCAGGTTGCGCGTCCGGGTGCGCAGCTCCTCGGTCAGGGCCTCGAGCGCCGGCGCGAGCTGCTCGGGCGGCAGGGGATCGCCCTCTCGCCAGGCCCGGTAGCGCTCGACGAGGTCGCCGTCGCCGGGGAGGATGGCGTCGAGCTCCCTGTGCGCCGCCTCGAACTCCGCTTCGGGGACGCGCCGCGGCCGGACGCCGTAGCAGCGCTCGACCTCGTCGGAGTACGGGACCTCCTCGCCGGTCAGCTTCCGCGCGACCGTCTCGAGCCCGACAACCTGGGCGTGCAGCCAGCCGTCCGTCGCGTCGAGGAGGCGCGCGCCGTCCTCGACGAGCGCGGCGGGGTCCCTCAGCGGCTCGGAGTCGACCTCCTCCTTCAGCTCGGGCGGCCCGTAGTACGAGTCGACGAGGCCGTCGACGTGACGTCCGAGGCGGAGGCCGAACCTGACGTAGTCCTCCGTCATCGCTCGAAGAGGGCCGCCTGGCCCTGCCCGACCCCGACGCAGAGCGTCGCGAGGCCGTACCGGCCGCCGCGCCGCCGGAGCTCGTGAAGAAGCGTCACGACGAGCCGGGCCCCACTCATCCCGAGCGGGTGGCCGATCGCGATCGCGCCTCCGTTGACGTTGACGCGCTCCGGGTCGAGGCCGAGCTCCCGGATCACGACGAGGCTCTGCGAGGCGAAGGCTTCGTTCAGCTCGACGAGATCGATCTCCTGCGCGGTGACGCCCACGCGCTCGAGCAGCTTGCGCACCGCCGGCACCGGGCCGATTCCCATCACCCTCGGGTCGACTCCGGCCACCGCGCTGCCGACGAACGCGCCGAGCGGCTCTGCGCCGAGCTCGCTGGCCTTCTCCTCGCTCGCGATCACGAGCGCCGCGGCGCCGTCGTTCAGGCCGCTGGAGTTGCCGGCCGTGACCGTTCCCTTCTCACGGAAGGCCGCCTTCAACCCGGCGAGCTTCTCCGCCGTCGTGTCGGGCCGCGGGTGCTCGTCCCGGTCAACGCCGTCCACCGCGACGAGCTCGTCCGAGAAGTCCGCGGCCGCCCAGCGCTGCTGCGAGCGGAGCGCGAAGGCATCCTGCTCCTCACGCGAGACCTCCCAGCGCTCGGCGACGTTCTCGCCGGTCTCGCCCATCGTCTCGAGCGGGAACTGCACCGCGAGCTGCGGGTTCGGGAAGCGCCAGCCGAGCGTCGTGTCATAGACGGTCCGGTCGCCGCGCGCGAACGCGTGGTCCGGCTTTCCCATCACGAGCGGCGCGCGGCTCATCGACTCGACGCCGCCCGCTACGAACAGGTCGCCGTCCCCGGCTGCGACCGCGTGGCAGGCCCCGACGACCGCGGAGAGCCCCGAGGCGCAGAGGCGGTTCACGGTGACACCGGCGACCGACTCGGGCAGGCCGGCGAGGAGCGCCGCCATCCGTGCGACGTTGCGGTTGTCCTCCCCGGCCTGGTTGGCCGCGCCGAACCAGACGTCCTCTATCTCTGCAACGTCGACGCCGGCCCGTTCCACCGCCGCAGAGATCGCGGTGGCGGCGAGATCGTCCGGCCGGACGTGCGAAAGCGCCCCGCCGTACCGACCCACCGGCGTCCGGACGGCCGAGAGGACAACGGCGCGGCTCATCGACGGATCACGCTACATAGAATCGTTGTCTTGGCACTCCGCGACCTCTTCTCGTTTCTGTTCACCCGGTCGTCGAACGAAGAGCGCGTTGCGGCCTACGTGGTCCGCGAGCATGAGCGTGGCCGGTCGCTGGCCGAGATCCTGGACGACCCGTACGTGAAGAACCGCACCACGCCGATGGAACGCGACCGCCTGCTCGACCGCCCCGAGGTGATCAGGGCGCTCGGCCGCGATGTCGTTCAGTCCGTGCGCGAAGCCGGGCTGACGAGCGGGAACTAGAGCGCGGTCCCCTTTCCCTGCTCGCGCGCGAGCTCGAGTGTCCGCGCTGCGGTGGCGACGTCCCACGCCGCCAGACCGTTCGACTTGAAGACCACGATGTCGTCGTCCGACTGGCGACCCTGGACCTCGCCCGCGACCACCTCCTGCAGCTCGTGGACCTCGAGCCAGTCGAGGATGCGCTGCTCGATCGGCTCGACGAGGTCGCCGGACTCGAGCTTCGACTGCTCGATCGAGTCGCAGGAGACGAAGCTCGCCCGCTCCAGCACGGCGTTGTCGAGCTCGCGCCGCCGAAGGTGGTTGGCGCCCATGGCGCAGACCAGTGCGCCGGGCCGCAGCCACTCCCCGCGGAGAACGGGGTCCTTCGAGGTCGTCGCGGTGACCACGATGTCCTGCTCCGCCGGGTCCCGGTGCGACTCGCCCGGCTCGGCGTCGAGGCGGGAACAGAAGTCCTGGAGGGACTGCTCGGTGCGGCAGTAGGCGACGACTCGCTCGATCGTCGGCACCGCCTCCCGGATGCAGCGCACCTGGCTCTCGGCCTGCCAGCCGCACCCGATGATGCCGAGGCTCGTCGCGCCCTCCCGGGCGAGGTACTTCGCCGCGACCGCGCTGGCGGCGCCGGTGCGGAGCTGCCCGAGCCGGTCCGCCTCGATCACGGCCGCCAGCTCCCCCGCCTCCGTGTCGAAGAGCGTGACGACGAACGGGGTGCCGCTCGAGGAGACGGCGTACGACTTCACGCCGGCGAGCCGAAGCGTGGTGTCCACCGCCGACATCACCGCGAGGGAGACACCTTCCGCGAGAACGCGGTAGCGAGGCCTGTTCACGACCTCTTCGGCCGCCAGCCGGCGGAAGCTGTCCTCGACGGCAGCGACGGCCTCGGCTGGCGCGAGCAGCGCCTCGACGTCGGCTTCGGTCAGGTACAGCGGCAAGTCCCGAGTCTAGGAAGGTTTGGGAATGAAGCTGATCTGCCCGCTCGTCTCGAGCACAGCCCACTCGATGTCCCGGATGTGCGCGATCTGCGCCGTGAGCCGCGCCTGCGCCGCGAGTTCCTCCAACGTGATCCGGTTCCGGGTGAGATTCCGCATCAGCGGCTCGCCGCGCTCGACGAGGATTACCGG
>DASTHD010000183.1:0-6256 GCA_035605555.1 Gaiellaceae bacterium | reverse complement strand
CTCGTTCGCGTCGATCCGACCCTGGTTCCACTTCAGCCAGAGGTCGTACTCGATGCCCGGGTTGTGCGGCTTCGTCGTCGCTTCGACGAGCGTCGGGGTGACGTAGCCGTGCTGGTCGAGCAGGTCGGCGGGCAGCCAGTCCTGGATCAGCGGGAAGGTGTTCCTCGTTTCGGGCTGCGACTGGGTCAGCCAGTCCCGGTTGAGGTCGAAGTTGTTGCCGTTCGCCCGCTGGTTGAGGATGTGGCCGTCCGGGTTCTGGATCGTATTCACGATCAGGATCGAGTGGTTCAGGACGTTGTCGACGAACGGGTCGGTCCCGTACGGCGTCGTCGCGAGCCGCTCGATCAGCATCAGCGTCGCGTCGATCCCCTCCGACTCGTTGCCGTGGATGCCGGCCGAGATCATCAGCGGCACCTTCACCTCGCCCCCCACGTGCGCGAGCGTCTTCTGCGCCTTCGCGGGGTCGTCGAGGGCGTTGCCTCGGATCTTCGTCCAGTTCTTGTAGTCCTGGCGCTGCTGCTTCGTGTCGAGCGCGTTGAAGACGACGGCGTACATGTCGTGCCCGAGGGCCGACTGGCCGGTCACCTTGTAGGTCATGCGCCCGTTGCTCTCGGACTGGATCCGCTCGAGCGTGCAGCCGATTGCGTACCACGGAATGTGGGGATAGCTGCCGACGGGGTGAGTTGGTTGGGATCCGTCGGGAAGGGCAGCGGTCGCGTCCGGAATGGGCGTGCCGCACCAGGGCGGCGCGATTGCGGCTCCGGTCGTGCTCGCGGTCGTCAGCGGGACGGCAACGGCGAGCAGGAGGAGCCAGAACCACTTGCTGCATAGGCGGCTCAAGGCGTCAACACCTCCTGTAGGGAGCGCCCCCGAACGCTCCGTCGACGTTTCTCTATTCCGACCCTACAGGACCGAATCGCCAGGATGGCCCTATGGCTGAGCTTCGCCAGGCGATCGAGGCGTTCCTCGACGGGTTCACGGAGATCGCGTGGCTGCCGTTCGCGTTCGCCGTCTGCTGCCACGTCGGCCGCCTGGTGGCGAGGTCACGGGCGTGGCGGAACGTGATCTCCGGCGCGTACCCGGAAGCCGAGGTGCGCTGGTCGCAGGTCTTCGGCGGCTACGTCGCCGGCGTCGGCGCCAACGCGCTCCTCCCGGGGCGCGGCGGCGACCTGTTGCGCCTGTACATCGTCCGCCACCGGGTCGAGGGGTCGAGCTACCCCACCCTCGCGGCGACGATGCTCGCGGACTCCATCTTTGACCTCTTCGCCTCCTCGCTTCTGCTCGGCTGGGCGATCGCGATCGGGATCTTCCCCGGGTCGAACGTCCTGCCCGACCTGCCGGCGATCGACTGGCTGTGGGTATTCAAGAACCCGCACCAGGCGCTCGTGATCTTCGGTTTCGTCCTCGCGATCGCCCTGGTCGTGTTCGGGCTGACCTTCCACCAGATCTCCGCGTTCTGGGAGCGCGTCCGGCAGGGCTTCGCGATCCTGCGGACGCCGCGCGAGTATCTGACCCATGTCGTCCCGTGGGACGCGCTCGACTGGGCGCTACGCCTGACGGCGATCTTCTTCTTCCTGAAGGCGTTTGGTCTCCCGGCGACCCCCTACTACGCCTGCGTCTACCAGGTGGCGGGAAGCCTCTCGACGGCGCTGCCGCTCACGCCGGGCGGGATCGGGACCGAGCAGGCGCTGCTCGTCTACCTGTTCTCGGACGTAGCGGCCGCGTCCAAGATCCTGTCCTTCAGCGTCGGCGTGAAGCTCACGATCATGACCGTGAACGTCACGCTTGGCCTCGCGGCCCTGCTCCTGATGATCGGCTCGGTTCGCTGGCGGCACCGCGTGGCCGCCGAGGACATGCAGACGAGCTAACCGCCGTTCGACTTGGCGCCGGCCGACTCTTCGGGGCCGAGCACCTTCTTCCACCAGTCAGCTTCGCGGGTGTGGAGCGAGCTCTGTGCCTGGGCGACGTAGCTCGCGAGCTCGGCTTCCTTCGTGCTCAGTCGCTTCTCGAGGTCGCCCAATTCCTCCTCGCGCCGCTCGAGCTTGTCCAACCTGAGGTCGACGTCGGCCTCGAGTCGGGCCTCGCGGGTCTCGAGCTCGGCCTCACGCTCGTCTAGCTCGAGCAGTCGCTCCTTGATCGCCTCCTCGTTCTCAGCGACGCGCTTCTCCTTGCGCTCGACACGCTTCGACTTCGAGTCGCTGTGCTGCTCGGCGTCGTTGATCGACGCCTCGCGCTCGGCGAGCTCGCGCTCGCGCTCCTCGAGCCGGGCCTTGAACGCATCGAGGTCGCGGCCGACCTGATGCTCGCTCTCCAACCGGGACATCGCAGCCTCGCGGCGGTTGAGCTCCGCCTCGCGGGCCGCGAGCACCGACTCGCGCTCCTCGACCTCCGTCAGCCGCACCTCGTTCTCGCGGAGTGCGGTGCCGTGGGTGGCGAGCTGGGTGCGGAATCGTTCGGACTCCTGGCGCAGGCGCTCGTCGCGCTCGTCGAGCGTGGCCTCCCGCCCGTTCAGCTGCTCTTCGGCTGCGAGCAGGCGCTCTTCGCGCTTCGCAAAGGTCCGCTCGCGCTCCGAGAGCTCCTTCTCGCGCCGTCGGAGGTGCTCCTCCCGCTCCCCGAGGCCGGTCGCGCGAGCCTCAGTCCGGTGCTTCGACTGGCGCTCCCGCTCGCTGAGCTCTTGCTCCCCCTTGGCGAGCTTCTCCTCGCGCTTGGCGAGCGCCGCCACACGCTGCTGGAGCTCCGCCGAGGCACGCTCAGTCTCGCGCACGGTTTCCTCGCGGCGCTGCAGCTCGACGGCGAGCTGCTCCGCCGCCGACTGGTCGGCTGCGAGCTCGGACTTGAGCGTGCCGAGTCGCTTGCGCTCCGTCTCGAGCGTCCGGCGCTCGTTGGTGAGGTGCTGCTCCCGCTCACGTAGCTGCGTCTCGGTGGCGCTGAGCTGGGCCCCGCGCTCGTCGAGCTTCACGGCCTCGCGGGAGACATCGGACTCCTCCGACAGCCGTCGCTCGTAGGCCTCGACCTGCTCGGCGAGGGCGGCACGAAGCTCCTGCTCGCGCTTGGCGGCGGTGGCGAGATCCTCGCGTAGCTCGTCGACCTCGGCCGTCAGAGCGGCGACGGCGCCGTCTCCGGCGGCGGCCGATGCGGCCTCGGCCGCCGCCGGCGGCGGCGCCGCGTAGAGATCGACCCGTACAAAAGGAGTATCCCCCTTTTCCCGCTCGGTAACCTCGGCGGCCGTGACGGTGGCGCCGTCGCGGCGACGCTGGAGCTGCGCGCGCAGGCCGGTCCCGAAGCCGCGCTCGGTCTCGACCTCGGCCTTGGGCTCCTCTTGCTTCTCGTCGTGCTTGTCGGCTGCCATGTCGTCTCCTGAGCTCGCAGGTGGGGGAGGGTTAGAAGACCTTCTCGAGGTTCATGAAGGCCGGCCCGAGGATCACGGCGAAGATCGACGGGAAGATGAAGAGCACGGTCGGGAACAGCATCTTGATTGGCGCCTTCATCGCCTTTTCCTCGGCGGCGGCCTGACGCCGCAGCCGGGAGTCGGCGGCCTGGACGCGCAGGATGCGGCCGAGTGACGTGCCGAGCTGGTCGGCCTGGATGATCGCCCGCGTGAATGATGAGAGCTCGGCCGCGTCGACGCGGTCGGACATCCGCTTCAGCGCGTCCTGGCGGCTCTCGCCGATCCGCATCTCGCCGAGCGTGAGGCTGAACTCGTCGGCGAGCGGGCCATCCATGTGCTCGGTGATCTTGGCGATCGCGCCGTCGAAGCCCATGCCCGCCTCGACGCTCACGGCCAGCAGGTCGAGTGCATCGGGGAGGTCGGCCTTGATCCGCTCGCGGCGACCACGCGCCTTGAGCGTGACGAAGTAGTCGGGGGCGAAGAAGCCCGCGGCGGCGAGCGCGACTGTGAGCAGCATGCCCGTCGCCGAGCCCGCCATCGACCCGATCATCACGCCGCCGAGCGCGCCGACCACGGCCAGCAGACCCTTCACGGCGAGGAAGGTCGTCGGGTTCAGCCGGCGACCGAGGCCGGCTCCGAGCAGCTTGAGGGAGATCGACTCCATGTTCGTCCGCGGGTTCACCTTCAGCACCCAGCGGGCGAGCGAGTCGCGCATCGGCTCGACGGCTCGCTCGCGGAACTTCTTGGCGTCGAGCGGGGAGGCGACGCGGGCGGCGAAGCCGTAGCTCGAAGCGCGCTTGATCGACTGCTCACGCTGCCTGGAGGGGAGCGTGGCGACCTCGCCGATCAGATACACGGCGGCGGCGAGGCAGAGAACGGCGAAAGCGAGCAGCATCATTGGCAGGTCACCCCTTGAACGAGACGATCTTCTTGAGCATGAGAGAGCCGACGGCCATCATCGAGAAGCAGAGGAGCATCAGCTTGTGGCCCGCCGAGCTGTAGTACAGCGGCGCCATGTAGTCCGAGTTCATCAGCGTGATGGCGGCTGCGATCACGAACGGCAGGCCGATCAGCACGTAGGAGCCGGCGCGACCCATCGCGGTCAGCCCCTTGACCTTGCGGATGAACTGCTGCCGCTGGCGGACGGTGTCCGCGACCATGTCGATCAGGCCCGCCAGGCTGCCGCCGACCTGGCGCTGGATCGAGACGGCCGTGATCACGAACTCGAAGTTCTTCGAGCCGAGCCGGACGGCCATCTCCGTCAGCGCCTCGTCGATCGGACGGCCTAGCTGCGCCTCGGTGAGCACCCGCTTGAGCTCCTTGCTCGCGGGCGGGCGACCCTCGTCGACCACGGTCTGCAGGCCCTGCTTGAAGCTGTGGCCCGCCTTCAGCGCGGCGGCGAGGGTGATCAGCAGGTCGGGCAGCTGGTTCTCGAACGCCTTCGTCCGCTGTCGGCCCTTGAACCAGACGACCGAGAAGGGGACGGCGGCGCCGCCGCCCATCGCCGCCAGCACCATGACTCCGTTCAGGAGCGCGGCGCCGACGAGGCCGCCGAGGAGGCCGGCTCCGATCGAGAGGTACACGAACTCGACCGTGCGCAGCGGGAGGTCGGCCCGCTCGATCATTCGGTCGAGGGCGACCCAGTGCCGCCAGTGCCCGAAAGTGCGCTCGGTCGCGCGGAAGAGCCCCGCCGCGGCCTGGAGGCGCTCGCGGTCGATCTTGCGCTTCGAGCCTTTCGTCTCGCCCAGATGCGGCGCCAGCCGCCGGCGAAGACGCGAGCCTCGCACCGAGGTCAGGACGAAGGTGCCCGAGAGCAGAACGAGCAGGCCGACGAGCAAGCCCATCAGCTGCGTGCCGAGGAAGCTCTCGTAGAACGTTTGCGGGAGCAGACCGGACGGCCCATCGACGGCGGGCGCGGAGACGCCCTCCGGCACCGTCAGGCTGACCGTTGCGCTACCGGCGCCCGGAAGCGTCGCCTTCAGGGCGAGCTTGTCCCCGGAGCGCGCCGCGGTCAGGTACTCGACGCGCCAGGTGCGCCGTAGCTCCTGTGCGATACCGGCGTAGATCGAGCGCAGCTCCTTGCTCGACCCGGCGCCGCGGTAGCTGCCGCCGGTCTCGGCGGCCAGCCGCTTCAGCGGTGCGGGCCTGAACTGCTTGCTCTCGATTGCGACGACGTAGACGAGGACGCCCGATTCACGCGCGGCCTTGATCGCGTTGTCGAGCGTCGCGGTGCTCCGCGTCTCGTTCCCGTCGGTGACCAGGATCACGACGCGGCCGCTGTAGCCCTCGCTGCTGAACGAGCGCGACGCCTTGACGACGCAGTCGTACAGAGTCGTTCCCTGGTGCTTGTCGACCGAGAGCGACCGAAGGGCGGCCTGCGCGTCGGCGGCCGTCGGCGAGAAGTCGGTCAGCATCACCGGCTTCGTCGCGAACGTCCCAACCGCGACGCGGTCCTGCGAGCTCTTCGCGCGGAGGAAGGCCTGTGCCGCCGACACCGCGTTCGCGAACGGCTGTCCCTTCATCGACTGGGACCGGTCGACCAGGAGGGCGACGCTCTTCGCGCGCCCCAGGTTCTCGGCTCGGAGGCCGCTTACCGGCCGGCCGTTCTCAATCAGCCGCGGGCTCTTCGAGACCG
The DNA here is from genome assembly GCA_035605555.1 of Gaiellaceae bacterium. Taxonomy (GTDB): domain Bacteria; phylum Actinomycetota; class Thermoleophilia; order Gaiellales; family Gaiellaceae; genus JACDAN01. Next base: position 233 of record DASTHD010000183.1, on the reverse strand, counting down.
CATGCGGGCTCACGAGCGTCATCCGGACCCGCGGGTACGCCGTCGCGTCGAGGCCCGTCAGCTTCACACCCGCTGCGGAGGCCGTCGGCACTGCAACGAGCGCCGCGGCTCCGAGCACGAGCCCGAGCTTCAGCCGGATCCTCTTTCCGCGAGGCCAGCTCATCCGCCGTACCCGGCGGTGAAGGCCGGCCTCAGCTCGATCTCCTCCCGCTCGAAGAAGTTCGTCGGGAGCG
>DASTHD010000190.1:0-8781 GCA_035605555.1 Gaiellaceae bacterium | reverse complement strand
AGCGCTGCCCGACGGGCCCGCGATGGCGGACGCAGCGAGCAGGCCGGCGCCGACGAGCAGCATCGCGACCGAGACCATGAGTCGTCTGTGCATGAGACTCCTTTCCGCGTTTCAGGCCGGCCACAGGCGGTTGCGACCGACCCCAGGACGCCCTCGCGTCCCGCGCTATAAGACTCCGCGCGGACGAGTTAGTTAGCAGAGTGTTGTGAACCTCTGAGTAGAGGTTCGAATATCACTGCGGACACGCCTCCAGGGGTCGCTGAAGGCGTGTTTCCGGAGGACTTAGTGGGCGGAGCCGCGGGGGTCGAACGCGTCCCGCAGCCCGTCGCCAAGCAGGTTGAAGGCGAGGGTGGTGAGCAGCACCGCCGCGCCCGGCCAGACCATCAGCCAGGGCTGCTGGAGGTAGAACTGCGGCGCGGTGGAGAGGAGGTTCCCCCAGCTCGCCGTCGGCAGCTTGATGCCGAGGCCGAGGAAGGACAGGCCCGCCTCGAAGAGGACGAACTGGGCGACGATCAGCGTCGAGTAGACGATGATCGGGGCCACGAGATGCGGCAGGAGGTGCGACCGGATGATCCGCCAGTCGCTCGAGCCGACCATCTGCGCCGCCTCGATGAACTCCTTCTCACGAAGCGACAGCACCTGCGAGCGCACGATCCGCGCCGGGTAGAACCAGCCGAAGACGCCGCCGACGAGGACGAGCGTCACCACCCCCTTCGGCAGGAACCCGAAGGTCACCCCTGCCATGCGCTCGCCGACCGTCGCCGAGAGCGCGATCACGAAGAGGAGGAGCGGGAACGCCATCACGATCTCGGTCAGCCGCGAGATGAGCGCGTCGATCCAGCCGCGGAAGTAGCCAGCGGTCGCGCCCATCAACACGCCGATGGACATCGAGAGGAACGTCGCCCCGAGGGCGACCTCGAGCGAGACGCGAGCGCCGTAGAGTAGGCGCATCAGCTCGTCGCGGCCGAGTGTGTCGGCCGTGCCGAGCGGGAAGAAGACGTCCTCCATCTTCCCCGTCTCGGGGTTGAAGTTCTGCGCGTGCGTCAGCGGGTCGCGCGGCACGAGCTCCATGTCGACGCCGACGCCGGGCGCCGGGAAGATGTCGTCGGGCCCGTGGCCGAGCCAGTGCTTGACGAGCGGCGCGCCGAAGATCGCCGTCAGGACCAGGAGGACGATGAAGACCCCGCTCGCGATCGCGACCTTGTCCTTGCGGAAGCGGATCCAGACCTGCTCCCAGTAGCCGCGGGCCCGAACGTTCGTGACGTCGCCTAGCCCGGTACCGGACTCGAGCGCAACCTCGGCCGCAAGGCCTGCGCCGGCTGAGAGGACTTCGCGTCGTTCGTCTGCCATGGGGAAACGGAGAATACCGCCCTGGGGTCGGGCGATCCGATTAGCTTTGACTATCGCCCGCCGAGTTTGTTAGGAGGCCGTGAGGGCGTCGGCACCGGCGACGACCTCCAGGATCTCCTGGGTGATCTCCGCCTGGCGGGCCCGGTTCATCGCCAGCGTGAGGCTCTCGATCAGCTCGCCTGCGTTCTTGGAGGCGTTCCGCATCGCCGTCATGCGCGCGCCCTGCTCGGAGGCGGCCGACTCCAGCAGGGCCCGGTAGAGCTCCGTCTCGACGTACACGGGCAGAAGCCGCGCGAGGATCTCCTCCGGCTCGGGCTCATAGATGAAGTCGCCGGACAGCGCCGCGTCGCGTTCGTCCTCGCCCTCGAACACGTGCTCGGGGATCGGGAGGACCTCCTGCTCCGTCACCCGCTGGACGAGCGGCGAGACGAAGTGGTTGTAGACCACGTAGACCTGGTCGACCTCGCCCTCCGTGTACAGCTCCGAGATCGTGTGGGCGATCGTCTGGGCGTCGGAGTAGGCGGGCCGGTCGCTGAACCCGACCCACGCCTGGCCGACCTCGTACCGGCGGAAACGGAGCGTGGAGGCGCCCCGCCGGCCCGAGACGAGCCAGTGAACCTCGACCCCCTCTGCACGCAGCCGCCGCTCGAGCGCGATCACGTGCCGGAGGATCTGCGAGTTGAACGCACCGGCGAGGCCGCGGTCTCCGGTCAGCGCCAGGATCGCAGCCGTCTTCACCTCACGCCGGACAAGCAGCGGCAGCCCGCGCATCGAGGTGCTCGCGCGGGCCGTGCCCGCCATCAGCTCCAGCATCCGGTCGGCGTAGGGACGCATCGCCTCGATCCGTGCCTGGGCTCGGCGTAGCCGTGCGGCGGCGACGAGCTCGAACGCCTTCGTGATCTTGCGCGTGTTCTGGACCGAGCGGATCCGGCGCTTGATGTCCTGGACGGCGGCCATCAGGTGCTAGGCGGCTTCCTCGTCGGTGCTGACGTTGAAGCCTTCCTTGAACTTCTCGACCTCGGCCTTGAGCCGCTCCTCGAGCTCGTCGGGGAGGTCGCCGGCCTCCCGGATCTCCTTGTAGATCGTCCCTTCGGCGCGCCCGTACTCCCGGAGCTCGTCCTGGAAGCGCGGGACGTCCTCGACCGGGATGTCGTCGAGGTGGCCGTTGACGCCGACCCAGATCGCGACGACCTGCTCCTCGACCGGCCACGGCTGGTACTGCGGCTGGTTCAACGTCGCCACCATCCGCTGGCCGCGGGCGAGCGTCCGCTGCGTGGCAGGGTCGAGCTCGGAGCCGAACTGCGCGAACGCCTCGAGCTCACGGTACTGCGAGAGCTCGAGCCGCAGTCGTCCTGCCACCTTCTTCATCGCCTTCGTCTGCGCGCTCGCCCCCACGCGGGAGACCGAGACGCCGACGTTGACGGCCGGCCGGACGCCGGAGAAGAACAGGTCCGACTCGAGGAAGATCTGCCCGTCCGTGATCGAGATCACGTTCGTCGGGATGTACGCCGAGATGTCGCCGGCCTGCGTCTCGATGATCGGCAGCGCCGTCAGCGAGCCGCCGCCGAGGTCGTCGGAGAGCTTGCAGGCCCGCTCCAGGAGGCGCGAGTGGAGGTAGAAGACGTCGCCCGGGAACGCCTCGCGTCCCGGTGGGCGGCGCAGCAGCAGCGAGAGCTGCCGGTAGGCGTCGGCGTGCTTCGAGAGGTCGTCGTACATCACGAGCGCGTGCCCGCCGTTGAACATGATGTGCTCGCCCATGGCGCAGCCCGCGAAGGGCGCCATCCACTTGATCGGCGCGGCTTCGTGTGCCGCGGCGTTCACGATGATCGTGTAATCCATCGCGCCGCGGTCGCGGAGCAGCTCGTGCACCTGCGCGACGGTCGAGGCTTTCTGCCCGACGGCGACGTAGATGCAGATCACGTCGGTGTCGCGCTGGTTCAGGATCGTGTCGATCAGGATCGCCGTCTTGCCGGTGGAGCGGTCGCCGATGATCAGCTCGCGCTGGCCGCGGCCGACGTTCGTCATCGCATCGATCGCCTTGATGCCGGTCAGCAGCGGTTCCTTCACCGGCTGGCGGTCGACCACGCCCGGCGCCTTGAACTCGAGCGGCCGCGTCTCGGTCGTCTCGATCGGCGCGCCGCCGTCGAGCGGATTGCCGAGCGGGTCGACGATCCGCCCGATGAGGGCGTCGCCGACAGGGACGCTCGCGACCTCGCCGGACCGCTTGACCGGCTCGCCCTCCTTGACGAGCTCCCACTCGCCGAAGAGCGCCGCGCCGACGTTGTCCTCCTCGAGGTTGAACGCGATCCCCGTGACGCCGTGCTCGAGCTGGAGCAGCTCGCCGGCGACGGCGTTCTCGAGGCCGTGGATCCGGGCGATGCCGTCACCGATTTGGAGGACGGCGCCGACCTCGGCAAGGTCGGTCTCGACGTCGTACTGCTCGATCCGCTCTTTGAGGATCGAGGTGATCTCTTCGGGTCGCAGTCGCACTGCCTAACTCCTTCCGCTGCCTGTGAGCTCTCGTCGTAGTCCGTCCAGGCGGCCCTTGACGCTCGCGTCGGCCCGGTAGGAGCCGGCACTGAGCACGAAGCCGCCGATCAGGTCGGGGTCGACGCGGCGGGTCGCCCGGAGCCGCCGCCCGGAGACCTGCTCGATCTGACCCAAAAGCTTCTCTGCCTCGTCCTCGGAGAGCTCGACCGCGGTGGTGAGCTCGACGTCGAGGATCCCTTCCTCACGCGCGACGAGCGTGTCGAACTCGCGCACGATCTCGTGCAGCTGCGGCGCGCGGCCCTTTTCCGCCACCAGGAGGAGGAAGTTGCGCGTCAGCTCGTCGGCGTCGGCGAGCAGCGCCGAAAGCGCGTCGACCTTCTGGCGCGAGTCGACCTCCGGGTTGACCAGGAGCTCCCTGAGCTCCGGGACCTCGTCGGCCGCCTCGACGAAGGCGTGGAGCTCGTCCCGGACCACCTCGAGGCGGCCCTTCTCCTTCACCGCCTCGAACAGGGCGTTCGCGTAGATCTTCTGCGGGACCGCCATCAGTTCGTCCGGGCGTCCCCTTCGAGCACGGAGAAGTCCAGCTCGCCGACGGCCTGCTCGATCAGGCGGCGATGGTCTTCGTCGGTCAACACCTTGCCGGTGATCTTGCTCGTCGCGATGAGGGCCAGGTCCGCCACCTCCGCACGAATCAGCTCCAGCGCGCGGCGGGTCTCGGCCTCGATCTGCTTCGTCGTGTCCTCGAGCCGGCGCTGCCGTTCGGACTCGAGTTCGTCGCGCAGGCGCTCCTTCTGCGCCTCCGCGACGCGCCTGGTCTCGGCCAGGATCCCCTCGGCCTCGCCGCGCGCCTCCCGCATCAGCGCCCGGTGCTCCTCGAGCAGGCTGCGGGCCTCGTCGCGGGCCTTGTCGGCCTCTTCGAGTGACTCCCGGATCCGCTGGCGGCGCTCGTCGATGATCTTCTGGACGGGCCCGAACGCATACCGCTTTAGCACGAAGAACGTGATCGCGAAGCAGACGAGGGTCCAGACCATGAGGCCGACGCGGACCTCGATCAGTGGGTTGGCGGCGAGGACGGCGAGCATGGCTAATGCCCCTTCCAGTGATGCCGCCGAGGCTCTGGGTCGTGAGCACCAAGCCAGAGGTCGCACGCCGACGAGCCAAGGTCAAAAGACCTTGGTGAGGAGGTGGGTGAGCTCTGGCGCCGCGTGATCGCGGGCCAGAGGCCGGCATGTATCGCTGGGAGGGGCATCAAACGAGGACGTAGGCGAGGAGGCTGCCGAGCAGGCCGTAGAACACGACGGCCTCGGTGAGTGCGAATCCGAGCCACTGGATGCCGGTCAGCTCGCCCCGGAGCTCGGGCTGGCGCGCGACCGACTGGATCATCGACCCGAAGATGTTCCCGATGCCGATGCCGGCCCCCAGGGACCCGAGACCGACGCCGAGAGCGAGCGCGATCGCCTTGCCGGCGTCCGAGCCGTCTGACGCGGCCGCGAAGAGCGTTGCAGCGACGTTCATTGCTTCTCGTACCTCCTTAGTGGTCCGGCTCGATGGCCGAGCCGATGTAGATGGCGGACAGGGCGGCGAAGATGTAGGCCTGGATCGAGACGACGATGACCACCTCGAAGAGGTAGAAGAGCGTCCCGACCGCGACCGAGATCGGCGCCAGCGCGATGTTGCCGATCACGAAGATCAGCCCGATGAAGGTCAGGATCAGGATGTGGCCGGCGAGCATGTTGGCGAAGAGCCGGACCGAGAGCGAGATCAGCCGCATGAACTGGCCGAGCACCTCCAGCACCGCGATGAACGGGACCATGGCGCGCGGCACCTCCGGCACCCAGCTCTTGAAGTAGCGGACGACACCGTTCGCGCGGATCCCCTCGATGTGCGTGAAGACGAACGTCATCAGCGCGAGCGCGAGGGTGACTGAGATCGACGAGGTCGCGGCGTAGATGCCGAGCGTCGGGAGCTCGACGCCGAAGATCGTCACCTTCTCGTCCGAGAGCGGCAGCGGGACGAAGCCGAGGATGTTGATCGTCCAGATGAAGAGGAAGAGCGAGGCGACGTACGGGAACCACGTGGCGATCGCCTTCGTCGGAAGGCCCTGCTCGGCGATCTGCGTCTGGGCGATGTCGTAGACGAGCTCGCCGACGGTCTGGCGCCGGTCCGGGTCGACCTTGAGGCGCCACCTCATCAGCCCGAGCCCGAGCAGGATGGTCAGGGTCGTGCCCAGGAAGAGATAGACCACCGCCTTCGTGATCGAGAGGTCCAGCGGGCCGATGTGGATCGGGATCCAGGGGTGCTGCTCGAACTCCTTCGAGGGGTCGAACTTCTCCTCGTCGGCGGCGAGGGCCGAGCCCGGGAAGAGGAGCGCCGCCGTGATGAGCCCGTAGAGAAGGCGTCTCACCGGATCTCCTCGCTCGTGAAGTAGGTGGTGAGCGAGAGCGCCAGCTCGAGCGTGTATGCGAGCGCGTAGAGCGCGCCGGCTGCGACACCGAGCTCGGTGTCTCGCGCGGCCACGACGATCACGACGACCATCACCGCGACGGACCGAAACATCATCCCGACTCCCCTCACGCCCGAGGCGGCGAGATTATCGGCGCCGAGCGGCACACGTGAGAGCAGCAGCGCTACCGCCTCGGCGGCGACCCAGAGCACGGCGGCGAGCAGCCAGGCACGCAGCGGGAGCTCGGCCACCAGGAAGACGGGCAGGGCGAGCGCGATCAGCACCGCGGCGGCGAGCTGCGGCATGTAGGTCGTCGGCACGGGTCGGGGTGTCGCCCACACGTCTCTCACGAGAACACCCCTCGGTAGCGGCGGTACACGGCGAAGATGCCCGCGGGGATGCTGACGAGCGCGCCGACGAGCGAGCCGATCGCCCAGGATCCGGCCGCCCAGCCGATCAGGGCGCCAACGGCGATGCCTGCGCCGGTCGTTCCGAGAAGCACAGCGCCGGTCCCGGCAGGGTCGAGCGACTGACGCGGCGCTGGCTCCATCGGGACCGAGCATACCAAAGTTTGTAACAGCCAAAACCCGCATGGTTTGGCGAAAACTGCCGGAGCTTGTAGCTTGGTTTCCATGCATGTCGAGGTCGTCGGCCAGGGGCCGCGGCTGGTGCTCGTACACGGCAGTGTCGGCTTCGGGCCGGAGGTGTGGGCGCCGCAACGGCGCCTGGCGGAGCGGTTCACGCTCGTCGTGGCAACCCGCAGCGGCTACCCCCCGAACCCGCCGCTCGAGCGCATCGACTTCGAGGACCAGGCCCGGGAGCTCGCGGAGCTCCTGAAGCCGGGCGACCATCTCGTCGGCCACTCCTACGGCGGGGTCGTCTCGCTGCTTGCCGCCAGCCTGCGTCCCGAGCTCCTGCGCTCGCTGACCGTGATGGAGCCGCCGGCGTTCGGCGTTGCGCTCGACGATCCAGCCGTCCGGGAGTTCCTCGGCGCGTTCGAGCCCGACTACCCGCGGGATCCGAAGGGCTACCTCGAGTTCTTCATGCCGCTCGTCGGCTCAGCGATCCGGCTGCCCGATCCCCTGCCGCCACCGCTCGAGGCCGGCGCGCGGGCCGCGATCGCAGAGCGGTTCCCGAACGAAGCTGTGATCCCGTTCGAGGCTTTGCGGCGGGCGCCGTTCCCGAAGTTCGTCGTCTCGGGCGCGCACCACCCGGCCTTCGATGCTGTTTGCGACGTGCTCGAGCGCGAGCTGCGGGCGGAGCGCGCGGTCGTGCCGGGCGCCGGGCACTCGATCGCGCGTGCGCCGGGCTTCAACGAGGTGCTCGTGGGGTTCGTCGACCGCGCCGAGGAGGTTTCGGCGTGATGCCGCTCGTCGCAGGGGTGCGATGGTCGTTCCGACGCAAGGACGCAGGGAGCGCCCGTATCGAATGAGATACGGGCGCGACTGAGGACGCCGTCGTCGGGGCGAGCAGCGCGGCCCTGCGGCACAGCTGCATTGCGCCGAAGCCTCCTCTAGGCGGTGCGGCGCTCGTCGCCCTCGCGCCGCGCCTGCTCCTCGCGCCGGCGGATCCGCGGGTTCGCGAGCTTGACGATCTCGAGCAGATAGGCGATGTAGACGGATGCCGCGAGGGCGGCCACGGCGATCGAGCCGGCGACCAGCGAGTTGGAGACGTCCCAGTCGCCGTGCGGCCGCGGCGGCAGGAACCTCGTCGCGAGCGCGGCGGCCGCGAGCAGGGCGCACCAGAGATACATGTACGCGACGGCCCGCGTCTGGGTGAAGCCGATGTTCATGAAGCGGTGGTGCAGGTGGGTCCGGTCGGCCTCGTAAAGCGGCTGGCGATACTTCATCCGCTTCGCGACGACGAACGACGTGTCGATGATCGGAATCGCGAGGACGAGGAGCGGCAGGACGAGCGTCGCCAACGCCGCGGTCTTGACGAGCCCCTCCACCGACAGGGTCGCGAGCAGGAACCCGAGCAAGAGCGCCCCGGAATCGCCCATGAAGATCCGCGCCGGATAGAAGTTGTGGTGGAGGAAGCCGAAGCAAGCTCCCGCGACGATTGCCGAGAGCAGCGCGGCGTCGGGCGAGCCGAGTGACAGGCCGATCACCGCGAAGGTCGAGCCGGCGATCGCGCAGACGCCGGCGGCCAGGCCGTCCATCCCGTCGAGGAAGTTGACCATGTTCATGATCGCGACGATCCAGATCAGCGTCGCGGGGCCCGACGCCCACCCGGGCAGCTCCTGGCTACCGAGCCCGGGGAACGTGAATCGCTCGACGTTGACGCCGAAGCTGAGCGCGACGCCCGCCGCCGCGACCTGACCGCCGAGCTTGGCCCACCACGGAAGCCCGCGGAAGTCGTCGACCGCGCCGACCGTCGTCGCCACCGCTGCGCCGAGCAGGATCCCGCGGTAGACCCCGTCGAGCGGGAGGAAGGCCAGGGCCGGAACGAAGACGCCGAGCAGCAGCGCGAGCCCGCCGAGCCTCGGCACCGGCCGC
>DASTHD010000188.1:0-2891 GCA_035605555.1 Gaiellaceae bacterium | reverse complement strand
CCTTCCTGGAGCGTCTCGCCGTGCTCGATTCGCCCCGCCGGCACCTGGACGCCGTCCTCCGGGTACAGCTCGGCCTCGATCGTCAGGAGCTCGAGCCGCCGGTCCCGCTCGCGCGTGACGTACGCGACGACGCGCCGGCGGATCAACGCGCCGAGGAGGGCGCCTCGGCGCCCCCACGCTTCGAGGTCGGGGCGGAGGCGTACCCACCGGCAGCGGACGAGCTCGCGCTGGCCTCCGCCTGCGCCCGGTGACTTCCAGTGCTCCCACTCGTCGGGCGTCGGGCCGAGCGGTCTGGCCTCGACGAAGGTCGTCGCGTCCAGCCCACCGACCGTCCGGACGACGTGAACCTCGATGCCGACCTCCTCCAGTGCCTCCCGTGCCGCGGCTGCCTCGAGCGTCTCGCCCGGCTCGGTCCCTCCGCCTGGCACGATCGCCCGGTACTCCGGCGCGCCCGGGAGATCGAAGACGAGCAGCTGGTCGACGCCGGTCTGCGGTTCCTCCCGGGTGACGTAGACGACGACGGGCGGGCTCTCCCTCACAGGAGCTCGGCGACCTTCTCCGCGACCGCCACCGTCGAAAGGTGCGTGTTCGCGGTCGGGACCGTCGGCATGATCGACGCGTCGGCGACCCGGACGTTCGGGATGCCAATCACCCGGGCCTCGGCGTCCACCACGCGGCCGATCGCGCAGGTGCCTGTCGGGTGGAAGAACCCGCGCGCCGTCTCGCGAACGTGGTTCGCAGCGTCCACCTCGGGGCCGGGCTGCAGCTCGTGCGAGGCGTAGAGGGCCACCGGGTCGCTCGCGGCCAGCTCGCGGAGGCGCTCGAACCCCTCGGTCAGCGCCACCGCGTCCCGCTCGTCGGCAAGCCAGTTGTGCCGGATGTCGAGCGGCGCCGCCGGATCGGCCGAGAGGAGCCGCACCTCGCCGCGCGAGTAGGGCTTCATCACGAACACGGCGGCGCTGATCTCCCACCCGGACTCGCCGGCCTCGATCGCCGGGAAGAGGAACAGGTCGGAGATCCCTTCCAAACAGTTCTCGGTGCGCCCGCGAACGGTGATCTGACCCATGAAGACCGGCGCGCGCTGCGCGAACTCGTCCACGTCCCGCTGCAGCGCCTCGGTCCCTTCCCAGCTGAGCCCCGTGCCGACGTGGTCGCAGAGGCCATGCCCGACGGGGAGGTCGTGCGCGAGCCCGGGCCCGATGCCGCTCCGCAACAGGATTGCCGGGGAGCCGTAGGCGCTCGCCGCCAGCACGATCGATTCGGCGTGGAGCTCTCCCCGATCTGTGTGAACCGTGCCGGTGTCGGGGTCGATCCGGTCGACGAGTGTGTTCGCCCGTAGCTCGAGGTTCGGCCGGTCGCGCGCGGGGTCCAGGTAGGCGAAGGACGTGTTCCAGCGCACCTGCCCGACCGCGTTCATCGGGTTGACGATCGCGTCCTCGCCGGCCGCCTCGAGCCACGCGTGGCCCCAGGGCGTGACCTCGTCCTCCGGAACCGAGCGCGTGCGGAGCTCCCGGATCCCCCGTTGCAGGTAGGGACGGAGCTCGTCCGCGGTCCAACCGGGGCCCCACTCGTCGTAGTCGGCGTCCGCTCCGGCCAGGACGATGCACGCGTTGTGAGCGGAGCAGCCGCCCATGATCTTCGCGCGAAGCTGGGAGCGGTCCTCGACCGCGGTCTCCCAGACATGCGATTCGAGCGCGAGCCGCCGCCCGTCGAGGATGTCGGCCGGCCAGACACCGTTGTCGTGCGGGCCGTAGTCGGGGCCGCCCTCGACGAGGCAAACCTGGCGGTCGGGGCTCTCGCTCAGGCGTGCGGCGAGGACGCAGCCGGCGGCGCCGCCGCCGAGAACCGCGACGTCGAACCGAGAGCTAGACAAGCTCGTCGGCGTGGGGGATGTAGCCCCTCGCGCCGAGCACCCGAATGTAGATCGCCCAGCGCGGCTCCTCCTCGAGCAGCGGGGCCAGGAGCTCCTTCCCCCGCTCGACGTCGCCGGCATGCGCCGCTTCGAGGATCCCGGTGAAGCGGACGTCCAGCTCGTCCATTCCGAGCTCGCGGGCAGCGTCGGCGGTCACGCTCGGCTCGTCCATCAGCTCGTAGCCCTCGTTCAGGTCGAGCAGGCGGCGCAGCTCGTTCAACGGCTCGGGATGGTCGTCGACCCGCAGGTCGATCACGGTCTGCCAGGGCTTGGCGTCCTCGGACACCACCAGGATCCCGCCGGCCTGCATCCCGCGCCAATCCCCGCCCGCCTCCTCGGCCGCGTCGAGCGCCGCGAGCAGCCGACGTGCGAGAGGCCCTTCGGCGGCCTCGAACGCCTCGGCCATCCGGGGCCACACGTCGGTGTTTCGCATGATGTTCGCCTGGACGCTGTAATCCTCGCCGATCTGATGGCCCGCGTCCGGGATGCAGCCGTCCCCCGTGTGCGCGGCCGCCGTGCCGTCCGCCGCGAGGATTGCCACCTGGCGGACGAACGCCTCCGGATCGGCGGTCGTCAGCGCCGCGAGGGCCTGTTCCGGCGTCTTTCCGGCCTCGAGCAGGTCGAGGCCGAGCGGGCCGTAGCTTCGCTCAGCGTACGACTGCGTCGCGACGACCCCGATGCCTGGGCGCGCCCACAGCACGCCGGCGCCGCAGTTGAATGCCCGCGACTGGACGGCGCCACCGAGCTGGCCGCTCTCCGGATCTCGGGCGACGATCGAGTAGGTCAGGGCGTCTTCGCGCGCATCGCGGCCTTGTGCGCGCGCTTCGCCGCCTGGTATTGGTCGAGCGCCTCGGGCGAGTCCACGTCGCCGAGCGTGGGGTGGCTCGGGACGAGGTCGGCGGCGGCCTGAACACCGAACCGTTTCAGCAGCACGCCCGAGAGCGCCTTCACCTTCATCTCGCCGAAGCCGGGCAGCGCC
>DASTHD010000144.1:0-7585 GCA_035605555.1 Gaiellaceae bacterium | reverse complement strand
TGGTTCTTGGCCGCCGAGATGTGCTCGTGGATTCCTTTGGCGGGGAAGCGCTTCGGGTCGCGCTCCAGCTCCTCCAGGCACTGCTTGACGAGCCGAACCTGGTCGGCCTGGTCATAGATCGTGAAGTTGGTCTTGTAGCCGAGGCGCGGTGCCTCCCGGCGGAAGATCCGGCCGCAGGCAGCGTGGAAGGTGAGGATCCAGATTCGTCTAGCGACCTCCGGCAGGAGGTCTTCGAGGCGCGAGCGCATCTCCCCCGCCGCCTTGTTCGTGAACGTGATCGCGAGGATCTCGTTCGGCTGTACGCCGACGGCTGCGATCAGGTGCGCGACCCGGTGGGTGAGCACTCGAGTCTTGCCCGACCCCGCTCCGGCGACGACGAGCAGCGGCCCCTCGGTGTGCAGCACCGCCTCTCGCTGGGCGGGATTGAGGTCGGCGAGATAGGTCTCAGGAGAGGCTACGGCCACGCCCGCCGATGCTAGCGGGGGCGTGGAGGATCGCCACGGCGACGGCCGACCCGCCTAGGCAGACCGTCAGAGCCGTCGCCGGAAGCGCCAGCGCGAGTGTCATCGTGCTGCCGGGCACCGCAGCAGCCCACTGCACGGCGAGCACTGCTGCGGCCGCCGCGCTGAGAGCAAAGGCTGCAGCCGAGAAGACCAACGCTGCAAGCCCAACGCGCGACCAACCGAACCGTGCGCAGACCAGCGCCGCCAAGGCGGCTGTGCCGGCTACGGCGAACGAGATCAGAGCCGCGTACAGCTTCCAGGTCAAGTACCCCGGCCGCTCGTCCCACGGAGCCGGAGGCAGCGTGTTCTCGGGAATCGCGTAGAGCGGCAGCGTGTAGACGGAAAGCGTGCCGAGGAGAAGGAGCGCCGCCCAGAAGAGGCTGCGGGGGGTGACTGCCCGTAGTGCGGCACTCGCAACTGTTCCAGGTGGCCCGAAGCGGGCTACCGCCTCGCGCTCGGAGCCGAGCGCCCGCGCAGAGTCGCGTAGATGATCCTCGACCTCGGCCAGCAGGCGACGGCGCACCAAGAACCGGAAGCGCAGCATTCGTCCTAGCTCGGCCAGGTACGCGTCGATCACGTCGTCACCGCCTGAACAGCGTTCGTGAACGCGGTCCACTCGTTCCGCTCTTGCTCGAGGCGGCGGCGCCCGCGGCGCGTCAGCCTGTAGATCCGTCGACGCCGGCCTCCCACGGTCTTCCAGGAGCTCGACAGCAGACCCGCGCCCTCGAGCCGGTACAGCGCCGGGTACACGGTCCCCTCGGCGAGGTCGATCGCGCCGTCGCTCGACTTCCGGATCGCTTCGGCCACGGCGTACCCGTGACGGGGCTCCCGAGCGATCGCCGCAAGGAGCAGGAAATCAAGATGGCCCTTCAATACCTCGGCTCGCAAAGTAATCTCTCAAGCCTAGCAGACTTGACACCTAGCGTTACTATGCCTAGTCTCGCTAGGTATGAGGACGCTCACCGTGTTGGCAACCATCGCCGCGCTAGGCGGTTCGCTCGGCGGCGTTCTGTCTGCGCGCGGCGCTGCCGAGTCTGCCGCTGAGCCCGGCCGGTGCCGGGATTGGGTGACGACCCGTGCGTATGCGCGGGAGACCGCAGCGGTGCGGCCTCTCGTCTCGCGGATGAAGCGGGCTTTCGGCGCCCCTGGGATCTCGGTCGCAATCGCCGCCGACGGAAAGCTCGTCTGGTCTGCTTCCTGCGGCTTTGCCGACCTCAGGAGGCGCGTCCCGGTCGCGAGAGCGACCACGTTCCGGATCGGAAGCGTCTCCAAGCCCTTGACCGCGGCGACGGCGGCTCGCCTCGCGCAGGCCGGGCGGATAGACCTCGATGCCGACGTGCGCCGCTACGCGCCGACGTTTCCGAGGAAGCGGCACCCGATCACGATCCGACAGCTCGGCGGCCATCTGGGCGGCATCCGCCACTACGAGGGTCGCGAGGCGCTGAGCAGGAAGCACTACCGGTCGGTGACGGCAAGCCTCCAGATCTTCAAGGACGACCCGCTCGTCGCCGTCCCCGGAACGCGGTTTGCCTACTCGAGCTACGGCTTCAACCTGCTCGGGGCAGCAGTCGAGGGAGCCGCCGGCCGGCCGTTTGCGGCTGTCGTCGCGGATACGACCCTCTCGCCGCTCGGGATGACTCGAACGCGTCTCGACGGGGGCGGCCCTCCTCGTGGGAGGGCGCGCTTCTACGAGGTCACGTCGAGGCGGAAGGCGGTCGCTGCGCCTCCCGTCGACCTGAGCAACCGCTACCCCGCCGGCGGCTTCCTTACCACCGCCGAGGACCTCGCCCGGTTCGGCAGCGGCATAACCGATCCGGCCTTTCTCACGCCGCAGATGCAGGAGCTTCTGTTCAGCTCCCAGAGGACGACTGGCGGCCAAGCGACTCGATACGGGTTCGGTTTCGAGGTCGGGCAGAGCCCGTTTGGGCCCGTGGCCGGACACACGGGCAACGTCGTGGGCGGCACGGCCTTCCTCTTCCTCCATCCGAGAACCCGTGTCGTCGTTGCGCTCACGACGAACATCGGGTTCGTCACGGCCGCGACCCCGCCGTCCCTCGGCCGCGGCGTCCCTGACCCGCCGCAGCTCGCAGTGCCGTTCATCCGCCGGGTGCTCGCGGGTTGAGCGGGAACGCCTTACGGGCGAGCGCAGGCAACACCTGGGCCGTAACGAGCGTCGGCGTGACCGCGTAGCGACGGCTGTACCGGTAGCTGCCGTCGGGGCGACGGAGCGAGGCCAGAAAGCGAAAAGCAGCCCGCGGCGGCCGCACATCGGCGGCGATGTACGCCTGGATCGCCCAGGCCGTGGACTGGGCGTCCGGCGCTCTCCCAGCCACGAGGCGGACGCCCCCGTTCGGCGCTGTCAACCGGCGGATGTACGTAAGCCCGCGCCGGATCGGTCGTCCGCGGACGCCTGTGGAACGGAGCGCCTGAATCACGGCAGCCGTGTCGTTTGTGTCGGGCGCTCCACGCGGCACCCACGACCAGCCGCCCGAGCGATGCTGAGCCCGGAGCAGGTATTGCACCGGCCCCTTCCCGGGCTTCTCGAGGGCGAGAACACTCCACGCGGTTGAGTTGACGAGCGACCCGAGGCGCCCGTCGGGCAGGCGCGCGCGCTCGAGCCGCGCGACGAGCTCCCCAACGTCGGCGCCCGCGACGCGGAGCGCCATGATCCGCAACGCGAGATCGGTCGTGTCGTGAATCGCCGCGTCTCGAAGATAGGCCGCCGGCGATCGATCCGCGTGCCGCCCGGCGGAGTGAAGGCCGAGCACGGCCCACGCGGTCAGCGTCGGATCCGAGCGCGCGCCTGGCTCCGCGAAGCCCCCGTCGGGTTGCTGCCGAGCGCCGAGGTAGTCCGCCGGCGCCGCGGCGAGGCTCAGGGCCACGAGCGCCACGCCGAGCTTCAGGCCCACACGACCTCCGTCCGCAGCCGCCGGCCGTAGCGCTCGAGCAGGCGCCGAAGCTCAGGGCCGATCGCCACCGCGAAGACGACGTTCCCGACGGCATGGGCTGCGCTGAACCACACACCGCGCGCGTAGACGACCGTCAGGGCCTCCCAAGTGTGCGGCCAGAAGCTGTACCAGTGCCAGAGATCCATCAGGCCGCTGAAGGCGAAGCCGAGGAGGAAGCAGAGGGCCGCGAACGCCCAACGCCGGCGGACGAGCCGGGCGGCCAGTGCACCGACGACGCCACACCCGCCCCAGGCGAGCATCTGCCAGGGCGTCCAGATGCCCTGGCCGAGATAGAAGTTCGAGACCAGAGCCGCGACGGCGCCGACGGCGAACCCAACGCGCGCGCCGAGCGCGGCGCCGGCTGCGACCACGATCACCGTGACCGGCTGGACCCCGGGCACGGCAGCGAAGAGGATCCGGCCGGCGGCCGCCGCTCCGCCGAGCACGGCGACGAGCGCCACTTCCTTGGAGGAGCCGGGGCCCGACTCGAGCCACGCGAAACCGGTGGCGACGAGCGCGAGGGCGACGAGGAGAAGCGAGAGGGCCGCGTCTTTCGGCGACAGCGCGGCCCAGGCTCCGCCCGCAAAGGCGACAGCGGCCCCGGCGGCGAGAACCTTCCTAGGCATGGGCGGGCTCCCGCGCCGGCCCCAGGCTGACGGAGCGATCGGCGACGTCGGCCGCGAAGACCGGGTCGTGCGTGACGACGAGCGTGGCTCGGCGATCCGCGTTCTCGCGGAGGAGCCCCGCGAGGAGCGCCTTGCGATCGGGGTCGACTCCGCGCGTCGGCTCGTCGAGGATCAGGACGTCAGGTTCGGTGACGAGAACGGCTGCGAGCCCGAGCCGCTCGCGCTCACCGCTCGAGAGATCGCGCGGGTGGCGGGCGTCGTAGCCCGTGAGCTCAACGAGGTCGAGGGCGCGCCGCGCCCGAGCGAGATCGCCGCCGACGCCCAGTGCAACCTCCTCGTCGACCCGCTCGCAAACGAGGTAACGCCCTGGATCCTGCGAGAGGTAGGCGGCGCGCCCGCGCAAATGGGCCTCGCCCCCTGCCGGCTCGAGCAGCCCGGCCGCGATTTTCGCCAGCGTCGTTTTCCCCGAGCCGTTGGGACCGACCAGCGCCACGACCTCCCCGCGCCGAAGGGCCAGGCTCGCCGGCCCGGCCGCACGCCGCGCGCCGTAGGCGTACGAGACATCCTGCAGGCGGACGAGCGGCTCGCCCGATCCGACGTCGTCTTCGTTCGGGACGACTCGGAGCTCGGGCATGTACGCCGGCCTGTGCTGGGCGAGCCAGTCGAGAGCCTCGCCTCGCGGCGCGTCCAGCAGCAGGCGGCCACCGTCGAGGAAGAGCACCCGATCGCAGCGCTCGAGCACGAGCGTCGGCCGTTGCTCCGAGAGGACGACCGTCCGGCCCGAGCACGCCGCGTCCAGGATCTCCTCCGCGCCGTCCGGATCGAGCTGCGAGGTCGGCTCGTCGAGCAGAAGCAGCTGCGGGTCGAGCGCGAGCGCCGAGGCGATGCAGACGCGCTGCAGCTCCCCGGCTGAGAGCTCCTGTGTCCGGCGTTCGAGCAGATGCCCGGCGCCAACCGAGTCGAGTGCGGCCGCGGCCCTGCCCTCGATCTGGGAGGGCGGCGTGCCGAGGTTCTCCAAGCCGAAGGCCACCTCAGTCCCGACGCGTGTGAGGACGACCTGATCCTCGGGATCCTGGAAGACGCTCGCGACCGTGCCTGCCAGCTCGGCCGGCCGGGCGCGCCGCGTGTCGAGCAGGCCGACCTCGACGCGACCCGAAAAAACGCCGCCGTGGAAGTGTGGAACGAGCCCGGCGAGTGCCCGGAGAAGCGTCGACTTCCCTCCGCCCGAGGGCCCGAGCAGACAGACGACCTCGCCCGCCTGGAGCTCCAGTGAGACGGAATCGAGCGCCGGCCGGTCGACGCTCGGGTAACGGTACGTGAGCTGCTCGACGCGGGCTACAGCCACAGCACGGCTCCCAGGACGAGCAGGAGGGCGGCGAGGACGACTGCTCGCTCGACACGGCTCCAAGGCGGCTGCGGGACGCGCGTTCGCCCCGGCCGCCCGAAGCCACGAGCCTCCATCGACTCCGCGAGGTTGAGCGAGCGTTCGAGCGAGCCCGCCAGAAGCGGCGAGAGCAGGCGGGCGCGACCGCGGAGTCCCTCGACCACCACCGACCGGCCGCGCAGCGCCTCGATAAGTCCCGCCGCATCCCGCTCGAGCGACGGCACGAGCCGCGTTGCGAGCGCGACGGCGAGCACCGAGTGCCTGAGCTTTCCGGCAGCCTGGAGCAGCCGGTCGTGGTCGAGTAGGAGTGCATAGGCGGCGAACGCAAGCCCCACAGCCGCTAGGCGCAGCGCCTGGAAGAGAGCGATTCGCAGCTCGTCGTCGGTGACGTCGAGCCGGCCGAGGACGGGTACCGAGGGGCCGTCCCAGAGGACGACTCCCCCGTAGCTCGCAAGCAGCGGGCTGAGCAGGAACAGGAAGGCGGCGGACGCGAGCGTGCCGATGAGATAGGGCCAGCGGCGTCGCTGTGGTGCCCGCAAGCAGACGACGAGCAGCAGCACAGTGATTGCTGCGACGGTGACAGTGCGGTCCGCGAGCAGCGCCGCGGCGGCGAGGCAGGCCAGGACAGCCAGCGCGGGAACCGAGCTCATGGGATCGAGTAGCGAAACCGGGCGAACGCCGGATCGCGTGCAAGGCGTCCGGCGATCTTCCGGCCGACGTAGAAGGTGACGGGATCGCCGGCGTCCCCCGAGAGCCCCGCCCGCAGCGCCGAGCCGGCAACCAGGACGAGAACGTTGGCGCCCTCTCGCGGGCCGTTCACGCGACCGCGGACGAGACCGGCGATCCGCCGGGCGAGCGGGCCTGGGCGGGCGACGACGACCGCCGAGCGCCTCCTCCCGTCGTAGCCGTGGACGAACGGTTCCGGAAACGCGCCGACGGCGACGGGCACGCGCATCTCCTCCGCCCAGGAGCGGTAGTCGAACCAGACCACGTCACCCGCGTGCAGCCGGTAGTCGGCAGCGCCGATGTTCGCCTCGTAGCCGTTGACGAAGTAGAACCAGTCGCGCTGCTCCGCGACACTGCCCTCGATCCCGTCGATCGCGTGGACGAACCGTCCGCCGTAACGCGTATCGACGTCGGCCTCGCGCCGAAGCGCCTCCATCGCGCTGATGCCGGCTGGAACGTCGGCTGTCTTGATGACGTCCGCACCACGGTCGCGGGTGATCCACAGCGTCGCCCGACCCGCACCGGCTTGTTCCTCCCCGCAACCGGCGAGTACAACGAGTGCGAGAAGGAGGGCTGCGAGCCGGCCGAGGGTCAACGCAGCGCGTTCGAGCGAACGGCTCCGGTCATGGTCGCCCGGACGAGGCCCTGATGCCGTCCGATGCAGGCTCGCCCCGCGCGCGTGCGGGCTCGGCGGCCGTCGACGTTGAGGACGGCGCCGGAGGCCGCAGTGTCCTTTCCGGCATCGTTCTCGGAGACGACGCGATAGCAATTCCGGCCTGTACGGGTCAACAGCAGCGTCGGCGGGCCGCCGGTCGGGCCGAACGTCGCCCAATACCAGAGCACGCGATCACGCGGCCGGAGCTGCACCTTGTCGGCCCCGACGGGCGGCGACGCGCCGTTCACCTTGAACGCCCAGCCGCTCGAACCGCCGGACGCGTACCGGCCGATCTGATCGACGTAGGGGCCGAATCCGGTCAGCGCCACGTGGTAGTAGAACTCGCCGCGCAGGCTGGCGGCCTCGAGCGCCTGGAGCGCGTTCGCGCCGCCCTCGAAGCGCTTCTCGGTGGGCCCGAAGATCGTCTGTGTCCTGCCTTCGACTCGGACCGAGGTTGGAACCGCGAGTGCCGACGACGACGCGACGGCGCTCAGTGCAACGAGTGCTGCGAGTGTGAGGAGCGTTCTCCGCACGAATTCTCCTTCCGCGAGGGGTTCGAATGCCAGGCGGGCGGCAGGTCTTCTGACTCGGGGCTCCCTCTCTCGCCGCCTTCCCGGCCGAGGGCCAGTGGCATTCCGGCGGAGAGCGTCTCCCCTCACAGCGGCGGGACCGTCCCGGATTCGCACCGGATTCCCTCACCGCTCGCCTTTTCTCTCCGGCCTATTATGGCGCGCCGTGCCGCG
>DASTHD010000134.1:0-26134 GCA_035605555.1 Gaiellaceae bacterium | reverse complement strand
CGCAGGGAAAGCGAAGGCATGACGACGACGATCGACACCGATCTGTACGGCGCGGTCGAGGGCGCCGCGGCGCACCTGTACGTCTGGGCGTTGAAGGACATTCCGCAGGACCTGCGCGACGCGCTGGCCGCCGCCCGGGACCGCGAGACCTCCGTCCCGGGGCGCCGCGTCCTCGAGACCATCCACCGCAACGTCTCGATCGCCGACGAGCAGCAGAACCTCGTCTGCCAGGACACGGGCAGTGCGGTCTACACCTGCCGCGTGGGCGAGCACTTCGCGCTGCACCCGGCGAACATCTACAAGGCGCTGAAGGCAGGCACCGAGCGCGCGACCCTGGAGCATCCGCTGCGCTCGAACGCCGTGCACACGATCACCCGCGAGAACACGGGCCCGAACATCGGCTACCGGCTGCCGATCGTGCACTGGGAGTTCATCGAGGACTGGGACGGGCTCGACGTCAAGTGCGTGCCGAAGGGCTCCGGCTCCGAGAACATGAGCTTTCTCAAGATGTGCGTTCCGGCCGACGGGGTGAAGGGGATCAAGCAGTTCGTGCTCGAGTCGATCGTCGGCGCCGGCGGCAAGCCGTGCCCGCCAGGGATCGTCGGCGTCGGGATCGGAGGCTCCGCCGACTACGCGATGCACCTCGCCAAGGAGGCGATCGCGAGGCCGGTCGGCACCCGCAACCCCGACCCGCTCGTCGCGCAGCTCGAGGAGGAGCTCTTCCAGCTACTGAACGAGACCGGGATCGGGCCGATGGGGCTGGGCGGCGACGTCACCGTCCTGCAGTGCCACATCGAGCACGCCGACACCCACATGACCCTCAACCCCGTCGCCGTGAACTACCAGTGCTGGGCGGCGCGCCGCGCCTCGGCTCACATCGCCGCCGACGGGACGACCGAGTTTGACCGGGAGGCGTGATGGCGGAGCACCGACTGACATTCCCCGCCTCCGAGGAGGACATCCGCAAGCTCCGCGCCGGCGACCTCGTCACGGTCGACGGGCACATCTTCGGGATCCGCGACCGGACCCAGATCCGGATCTTCGACCAGGGCGTGGAGCCGCCGGTCGACCTGAGCGGCTCCTTCCTGCTGCATACGGCGCCCGGTGTCCGCAAGCGGGACGACGGCGGCTACGACCCGGTCTGCATCGGCACGACGACGAGCGCCCGCATGGTGCGCTTCACCGAGCCGCTCGGCCGCGACCACGGCGTCCGGGCGATCTGCGGCAAGGGCGGCCTCCCCGACGAGGCGATCGAGCCGATGCGCGAGCACGGGATGGTCTACTTCGCGATCGTCGGTGGCGCCGCGGCGCTCGAGACGACCCAGATCGAGGAGATCGAGGAGGTCTACTGGGAGGAGCTCATGCCGGAGTGCCTGTGGAAGTTCCGCGTAAAGGACTTCGGACCGCTCTGGGTCGGGATCGACTCGCACGGCAACTCGCTCTTCCACGACGTGAACGAAGCAGCCTCCAAGCGCCTGGAGAAGATCCTTGCCGGACTTTGACCTGCCGCCGAAAAACGGCGGGCTGACCCACGTCATCGACAAGGGTCTCGGCCCGCGCGCCTGGGAAGACGTGCTCGAGACCTCGGGCGACTACATCGACATCGTCAAGCTCGGCTGGGGCACGGCGTACGTGACGCCGAACCTTGAGCGGAAGCTGGATGTGCTCCGCGGGAAAAAGGTCGTGATCGGCGGGACGTTCTTCGAGGCGGTCTGGGCCCGCGGCAAGGTCGACGAGTACAAGCGCTGGCTCGGAGAGCTCGGACTGACGCATGTCGAGATCTCGGACGGCGCGGTCGAGATGCCGCGCGCCGAGAAGCTCGAGCTGATCGGGGAGCTCGCGCGCGACTTCACGGTGCTCTCCGAGGTCGGCTCGAAGGACTCCGAGGTCGTCTACGCGCCCTACGAGTGGGTGCAGTGGATCAAGGAAGAGCTCGAAGCCGGGGCGTGGAAGGTGATCACCGAGGCGCGCGAAGGCGGCACCGCCGGGATCTTCCGCCCCACCGGCGAGATGCGCACCGGCCTGATCGACGAGATCGTCCACGACGTCTCTCCGAACGACCTGATCTTCGAGGCCCCGGCCAAGTCGGCGCAGGCCTGGTTCGTCAAGCACTTCGGCCCCGAGGTGAACCTCGGAAACATCCCGCCCGACGAGGTGATCCCGCTGGAAACTCTGCGCCGCGGGCTCCGCGCCGACACGCTGAAGGAGGTGCTGCTTGATGGCGACCGCGCCGGCACTTCCTGACCTCGACTTCGAAGCCATGAAAGCGGAGGAGCTCCTGCGCTGGGCCTACGAGGAGTTCGGCGACAAGCTCTGCCTGACCTGCTCGTGGCAGAAGCAGTCGTCGGTACTCGTCCACATGGTCTCCGAGCTCGGGCTCGAGATCCCGATCATCGAGCTCGACACGCACCTCTTCTTCCGCGAGACCTACGAGACGCGCGACGCCCTCGTCGAGCGGTACGGCCTGAACCTCGTCCCGCCACCGCCTGTGATCACTGTCGCCGAGCAGCACAAGCGCGAGGGGCCGAACCTCTGGGAGCGCGATCCCGACCGGTGCTGCCACATCCGCAAGGTCGAGCCGCTGCTCGAGGCCCTGAGGCCCTACGGCGCGTGGATCTCCGGGATCCGGCGCGAACAGTCCCCGAGCCGCGCCCAGACCCCGAAGGTGCAGTGGTCGGAGCGCTACGGCGTCTGGAAGATCCATCCACTCGTGGACTGGGACGAGCGCTTCGTCTGGGGCTATATCCAGGTCAACGAGATTCCGTACAACCCGCTGCACGAGTCGGGCTACCGCTCGATCGGCTGCATGCCCTGCACCCGGCCGACCTCGCCGGGCGAGGAGGAGCGCGCGGGCCGATGGGCCGGCTCCGACAAGCTCGAGTGCGGCATCCACGTGGACACACCAATCGACACCAAGGAGACGAATGTCTGACCACATCTACGCCCACGAGCATCCGGAGTCGGATCGCTCGCGGGAGGGCGGCTTCACGCTCTGGTTCACCGGCCTGTCGGGCGCCGGCAAGACCACGATCGCGCATCTGGTCGGCCCCGAGCTCGACCGGCGCGGCTACGTCGTCGAGTACCTGGACGGCGACACGGTTCGCACGCACCTGTCGAAGGGCCTCGGTTTCTCGAAGGAGGACCGCGACACGAACATCGAGCGCATCGGCTGGGTCGCCTCGCGGCTGACGCGCCAGGGCGGCGCCGTCCTCGCCTCCGCGATCTCGCCGTACGAAGAGACGCGGCAAAAGGCGCGAGCGATGGTCGAAGACTGGGGCACGTTCGTCGAGGTCCACGTGGACGCCTCTGTCGAGGAGTGCGCCCGCCGGGACGTCAAGGGCCTCTACGAGAAGGCATTCGCGGGCGAGATCAAGGGCTTCACCGGGGTGGACGACCCGTACGAGGTGCCGTCGAACCCGGAGCTCCGCGCCGATACCGAGCGGCACTCCGCGGAGGAGATCGCCCGCCAGATCCTGGCGAAGCTGGAGGAGCTCGACCTGATCCCGGCCGAGGTGGCGGCGTGACCATCACCGCAACGGGACAGCTGATCGCGCCGCACGGGGGCGAGCTCGTCGACCGCACCGGGCCGCGCCCTGACGACGTCGAGCAGCTCGAGGTCGTCACGCTCACCTCGCGGGAGCTCTCCGACCTGGAGATGCTCGCCTCCGGCGCGCTGAGCCCGCTCGAGGGCTTCTTGAACCGCGAGGACTACGAGCGGGTCGTGGAGGAGATGCGGCTCGCGAACGGATTGCCGTGGGCGCTTCCGGTCTGCCTCGCGGTGGACGCCGCGCCGCAGGGCGACCGCGTGGCGCTCGCGGACGGCTCTGGACGTCTCGTCGCCGTGCTCGAGGTCGAGGAGACCTTCGAGTACGACAAGGAGCGCGAGGCGGAGCAGTGCTTCCGCACGACCGACGACGCGCATCCGGGGGTCGCGCGGCTGTACGGCCAGAAGCCGCTCTACCTTGCCGGCCGCGTCACCGTCTTCGGACGGCAGGAGCCGCCCTTCCCCGAGTTGGCCCTCGACCCTGCCGAGACCCGAGCGGAGTTCGCCAAGCGCGGCTGGAAGCGGATCGTCGGCTTCCAGACCCGCAACCCGATCCACCGGGCGCACGAGTACCTGACGAAGACGGCGCTCGAAACCGTGGACGGCCTGCTGATCCACCCGCTCGTCGGAGACACGAAGTCCGACGACGTGCCGGCTGCGACGCGTGTCGAGTGCTACCGCGTGCTGCTCGACAACTACTACCCGGAGGACCGCGTCGTCCTCTCCGCCTTCCCGGCGGCGATGCGCTACGCGGGCCCGCGGGAGGCGATCTGGCACGCGATCTGCCGCAAAAACTACGGCTGCTCGCACTTCATCGTCGGCCGCGACCACGCCGGCGTCGGCGACTACTACGGCTCGTACGACGCGCAGCTGATCTTCGACGAGTTCGAGCCGCACGAGCTCGACATCGAGCCGATGTTCTTCGAGCACGCCGCCTACTGCAAGGTCTGCGCGGCGATGGTCTCGCCGAAGACGTGCCCGCACGGCGGCGACGACCACGTCTTCCTCTCCGGAACGAAGGTGCGGGAGCTGCTCGGCAACGGCGAGATCCCGCCGGTCGAGTTCTCACGGCCGGAGGTCGCGGAGGTGCTGATCGAGGCGTACCGCACCGAGCCGGCCGCGCAAACGGAGGGCGTTTGACACTGCGGGGTCCCCTTGGATAGAAAGCGCTAATGCTTCCCATTAGCGTTCCACATCCGAAGGAGACCCCGTGAAACGAATTCTCGCAGTTGCTGCGCTTACCGCGGCGATTCTGGCCGGGATCGCCGCCGTGGCGAGCGGAGCCGGCGCCAGGAGCTCCGATACGCGGCTGAGCCTGGTCGCCTATTCGACGCCCCGTGACGCCTACGCCAAGCTGATCCCGGAGTTCCAGAAGACGGCGGCCGGGAAGGGCGTCGACTTCGACCAGTCCTACGGCGCCTCCGGAGAGCAGGCCCGGGCCGTCAAGTCAGGCCTCAAGGCCGACATCGTCGCCCTCTCGCTCGAGCCCGATGTCACGTCGCTCGTCAAGGCCGGGCTCGTCGGCGCGGCGTGGAAGAAGAACAAGTATCAGGGGATCGTCACGCGCTCGGTCGTCGTCTTCGCGGTCCGGAAGGGCAACCCGAAGAAGATCAAGGACTGGGAGGACCTGGTGAGGCCGGGCGTCGAGGTCGTGACGCCGAACGTGCAGACCTCCGGCGGCGCGAAGTGGAACATCATGGCCGCCTACGGCGCAATGCGGAAGAAGGGCAAGACGCACAAGCAGGCCGTCGCCTACCTCCGCAACCTCTACAAGCACGTCGTCTCGCAGGACAAGAGCGCGCGCGAGGCGCTCCAGACGTTCCTCGCCGGCCGCGGCGACGTGATGCTCGCCTACGAGAACGAGGCGATCTTCGCGAACAGCAAGGGCCAGGACGTCCCGTACGTGATCCCGAAGGCGACGATCCGGATCGAGAACCCGATTGCGATCGTCAAGACCTCGAAGTCGAAGGGCAAGGCGGGCGCGTTCCTCGCCTTCCTCCGGACGCCGAAGGCGCAGACGATCTTCGGGCAGAACGGCTACCGGCCGGTCGTGCCGTCGGTGCTGAAGAACTTCAAGTTCCCGGTGCGCCCGTGGCTCTTCACGATCAAGTCCCTTGGCGGTTGGGCCACGGTCGACAAGCAGTTCTTCGACCCATCGACCGGGATCGTGACGAAGATCCAGAAGGAGACGAGCTAGCTGGCCACCCGCGCAGTCGCGGTACCAAGCCCACGGGTCGCACGCGGCCCGGGAGCTGTCGTCGCTCAAGGCTTCGCCACTGCGTACCTGAGCCTGGTCGTCCTCCTACCACTCGCGGCGCTCGTCTGGCACGCCGCCGGCGGGGGGCTCGACGACTTCCGGAAGGCGGTCACGGACCCCCAGGCCGTGGCGGCGCTGAAGCTCACGCTGACGGCGTCCGTCGCCGTCGCGCTGATCAACGCGGTGATGGGGACGATCGTGGCGTGGATCCTGGTCCGCGACCGCTTTCCGGGACAGACGCTCGTGAACGCGCTCGTCGACCTGCCGTTCGCCCTGCCGACCATCGTCGCGGGGCTGACGCTGCTGACGCTCTACGGGCCCACGAGCCCGGTGAACGTCGACGTCGCGTTCAAACGAACGGCCATCGTCGTCGCCCTCCTGTTCGTGACCGTCCCGTTCGTGATCCGCACCGTGCAGCCGGTGTTGCTCGAGCTCGACCGGGAGATGGAGGAGGCGGCGGCCTCGCTCGGCGCCGGCCAGTTCCAGATCTTCCGGCGCATCATCCTCCCGAACCTGCTCCCCGCGATCCTGTCTGGCGTCGCCCTGGCCTTTGCGCGCGCGATCGGCGAGTTCGGTGCGCTCGTGCTGATCACGGGCAACCTGCCGTTCAAGACGGAGGTCGCGTCCGTCTACATCTTCGGCCGGATCGAGAGCGGCGACCCGCGCGGCGCAGCTGCCGTCTCGGTCGTCCTCCTCGTGATCTCGTTCCTCGCCCTGTTCCTGATCGGGGTCCTCCGCCGGCACGTGACGAGGCATGACGAGGCTGCGTAAGTACCTCCTCCGGCTGATCGGCCTGGGCTACCTCGGCGTGCTGGTCGCAGCACCGGTCGGGCTCGTCTTCCGCAAGGCGTTCGAGAACGGCCTCTCCGGCGCCTGGGACGCGGTGACCACGCCTGCGGCGAAACACGCGCTCCTGATCACCCTGATCATCACGCTCATCGCCGTGCCGGCGAACACGATCTTCGGGATCGTCTGCGCGATCGCGATCGTCCGGCACCGGTTCCCCGGCAAGAACATCGTGAACGTGCTCGTCGACCTGCCGCTGGCGCTCTCGCCGATCGTCGTCGGCCTTTCCTTCCTGCTGCTGTTCGGCACCGGCGGGTGGTTGCACGACCTGCCGTTCCAGGTGGTCTTCGCCCTGCCCGGGATGGTGCTCGCCACGATCTTCGTGTCGCTGCCCTTCGTGGTGCGCGAGGTCGTCCCCGTGCTGCGCGAGGTTGGGACCGAGCAGGAGCAGGCGGCCGCGACGCTCGGGGCGAACGGGTGGCAGACATTCCGGCGCGTGACCTTTCCGGCGATCCGCTGGGCGGTCGCCTACGGCGTCGTGCTCACCACCGCCCGCTGTCTCGGTGAGTTCGGCGCGGTCAGCGTTGTCTCCGGCCGCCTGATCGGCAAGACCGAGTCGCTGACGCTCCACGTCGAGGAGCGGTACCAGAGCTTCGACTACGTCGGCGCCTACGCGGCGTCGGTCCTGCTCGCCATGCTCGCGATCGCGACGCTCGTCGCGATGACCGTGTTCCGACCCAAGGAGGAGACGAGGTAATGGCGATCGTCGCGGAGAACGTGACCAAGAGCTTCGGCGACTTCACCGCCGTCGACGACGTCTCGATCTCGGTGCCCGAGGGCTCCCTGACGGCGCTGCTCGGCCCCAGTGGCAGCGGGAAGTCGACGCTGCTCCGCGTCATCTCAGGCCTGGAGCGGCCGGACGCAGGCCGCGTCGTGATCGAGGGCAAGGACGTCACCGGCCTGCCGCCGCAGCGCCGCGGGATCGGCTTCGTCTTCCAGCACTACGCGGCCTTCAAGCACATGACCGTGGAGAAGAACGTCGCGTTCGGGCTCGAGATCCGGCGCCGGCCGCGCCAGGAGATCAAGGGGCGGGTGAGCGAGTTGCTCGAGCTCGTGCAGCTCGGCGGCCTCGCGAAGCGCTACCCGGCCCAGCTCTCGGGCGGGCAGCGGCAGCGCATGGCTCTCGCGCGGGCGCTGGCCGTGGAGCCCACGGTGCTCCTGCTCGACGAGCCGTTCGGCGCGCTCGACGCGCGGGTCCGCAAGGAGCTCCGCGCCTGGCTCCGGCGCCTCCACGACGAGGTGCACGTCACGACGATCTTCGTCACGCACGACCAGGAAGAGGCGATGGAGCTCGCCGACCAGATCGTGCTGATGAACGACGGGAAGGTCGAGCAGGCCGGCGGAGCGCGAGACCTCTACGAGCAGCCCGAGAACGAGTTCGTGATGAGCTTCATCGGCCCTGTGAGCCACTTCGGCGAGGAGCTCGTCCGGCCGCACGACATCGACGTCCGCCGTGAGCCGAACGGGTCGGCCGAGCGCGCGACGGTCGAGCGGGTCGTCCACCTCGGGTTCGAGGTGCGCGCCGACCTGGAGCTCGAGGACGGGCGCGAGGTCTGGGTGCAGATGACGCGCGACGAGGCGATCGCGCTCGACCTCCACGAAGGCGCGCAGGTCTTCGTCGCTAAGCAGTGAGCTGCAGGAAGGGCAGGTAGACGGTCAGGTCGACGATCGCGACTGCGGGGAGCTGGTCGTTCGAGCAGCGCAGCTGGTCGAGCCCGTGGTTCAGCGGGCGGTTGAACCACCGCTCGAAGATCTGCCGCCGCTGAATCTCCTTCAGCGCCGCCGCGATCGACGGCCGCGCGACGCTCAGCGGGTAGGTCCCGAGCGGGTAGGCGGCGTCCTGCGACCGGATCTTCATCACGCCGTCCGCGGTCCTGACCTTCGTCCACTTCTTGCCCGGCGCGACCCCGAACACCTGGGGCGGCGCAAGCGACCCGATCGCGAGCCCCGCCCGTCGCTGGCCGAGCCACCACGCGCGCGGTTTGACCTGGACGAGGCGCGCCGGCGTGTCGGCGAAGCTCTCGTAGTAGCTCTCGACCTGCTCGCTCGACGGGGAGCGGACGGCGAACCGTCGGCCCATGCGCTGCTGGCGGAGCTCGTCGGCGATCACCGCTCGCGCCAGTGCCTGCGTGGCGCGGCCGCGGCGGAGAGCCGCCCGGTAGGCGCGACGGCTTCCTCTGAAGCGCAGGGCGATGATCGCCCGCTCCGCGGCGAGCACGTCGGCGCCGTCGACCTGCACGAGCCCGGCGAGCACGGCACGCGCGTAGGCGGCCGAAAAGGCGATGTCGCGGTCTCCGGTCACCCGCGCCAGCTGCGTGATCCCGCTCGCGCTGATCCCGCGGTCGCCGATCTGGCAGACGAGCCCGGCGGGGAGCGTGATCTGTCCCGAGGTCAGGGCGGGATTGAAGTCGGGGCCGGCCGCTCCCGGCCCGTTGCACAGGCGGGGACTCCGGACCCAGAGCCAGATGCAGGCCGCAGCCTCCTTGTCGGGATCGGCCTGCGCCGTGTTCCGTGCCTGCCAGCCCCAGGACCACACGCTCCCGAGCTGCGTCTCGCGCGCGACCTGCTTCGCGGCCAGCGCCTGGAGCTTTACGTGCTGGAACCACGAGATCGGGCCCATGCTCCCGCGGTTGGACGCCTGGAACCCGAGCATGATCCCGAGCTTCTTCGAGGGGATTCCGAGGTCGGTAAAGGTGCGCACCGCCTCGCGGAACCGGTTACGAACGGTGCGGCTGCCGGCCACCTGCCCCTGACGGTTGATCAGCTTGCCGGTGAAGTAGACCTCCTGTACGAGGTCGGCGTAGGCGGCCGCCTCGCGCCACCAGAGCCCCGCGTCACCCTGGGTGTACGGCCGGCTGGAGATCAGGATGAACGGCCGCGCACCGAGATCCTTCAGCGTCTTCGCGAACACGATCACGTTGTGCCGGTACTGGGCGTTGTTCGACGTCCACGGCGTCGTGGTGTGGGCGCCGAACAGCTCGTTCAGCGCCATCCATGGTCTCGAGCAGCCGGTCGAGGCGACGGCCCGGAAGTAGATTCGCTGCGCCCAGTCGACCACCGTCGCCTCGTCCTCGGGCCGGTCCGGCGTCCCGACGCGGCTGTTCAGGTAGAGGTCGAAGTAGATCGTCTTCGCCCCCGCCGCTCGGAGCTTGGCGGGGAAGATGAAGTTCGAGGCGGCCGCGATGATGCCCGGCCGGGCGAACCGGTACCAGAACGGCACCGACCCGTCGGCGAAGTCGACCCACGCCGTTCCGCCCTGTGGCAGCCCGCACGGGCCGGCGGCAGCCTCCGCAGGGCGCGCGGTGGCGGCGAAACAGGCGATTGCGATGACCCCGGCGAGGACGAACCTCCGCACAGGAAGATCGTAGCTACCTCATCCGGCGATTCTCACCACGCCGTCACTACACTCGCCGAGCCTTGCTGCGCCGCCACCTGCGGACGATCCTCGTCCTCCTGATCCTTGCCGCGACCGCTGTGGCGTTCGTCGTCACGGAGGACTTGAAGCTGGAGCCCGACCCGGTCGCGGCACCGAAGATCGACCGCAGGTTCTCGCCGATCTGCCGCTGCGACCAGCAGACCGCGCGGATCGCGTTCCGGCTGAAGGAGCCGGACACGCTGACCCTGACGATCGAAGACTCCACCGGGCGCGAAGTCCGGACGCTCCTCCGCGAGGCGAGGTTCAGGCCCGGCAGCCTCCGCTTCGGCTGGGACGGCCGCGACGACGCGGGCAAGATCGTCCCCGAGGGCCGCTACGAGGCGCGGGTCGGGCTCGAGAAGCTCGGGCGGGCGATCACCTTCCCCGGCGGGATCCGCGTCGACACGACCCGGCCGAGGATCCGCGCGACGCACGTCAGCCGCCGGGTGATCTCGCCCGACGGGGACGGCCGCGGCGACGCGATCACGATCCGCTACCAGGCGACGGAGCCCTCGCACGCGCTCCTGCTCGTGAACGGGAAGCGCCGGGCCTTCACGCGGCTACGGTCGCAGGGCGCGATCCGCTGGGCGCCGAAGCGGTTCCGAGCCGGCCTGCAGCGCCTCCAGCTCGTGGCCGTCGACGCCGCCGGGAACCGTGGGGCCGGCAAGCCCTTCTACGTCCAGGTGCGCTACCTCCAGCTCGCTCCGACGCGGCTCCGCGTCGGGCCGCGGCGCGTCTTCACTGTCCGCATCTCGACCGACTTCCCGCAGTACACCTGGCGCCTGGGCCGGAGGAGGGGGACCGGGCGGGCGCACACTCTGAAGCTCCGGGCGCCGGCGACCCCGGGCCGCTACGCATTGACCGTCACGGCGGGGGGCCGCAAGGCGACTGCGTCGATCCGCGTGCGCCGTCGGTAGCCTCAACCGGTGCCGCGAATCAGGCTGCTGTACGCACTGGCCGTCGCGAGCGCTTTGGGCTTCGGGGTCGCCCTCGGATACTGGCTGCACACCGAGGACACGATCGACACCAAACGCGGGTCGCCGACGATCGAGTTCGTGACCACGCTGAAGGCGCCGGAGCAGAAGCGCCCACGCAGGGTCGTCCTGCGCCTGCCCTGGCCGACCTACGGCCTCAAGGTGCAGCGGACGCATACCGCGACCGACTTCCACTTGAAGCCGCCGTTCCGCCTGCGCTGGACGTTCAAAGCGAGGCACGTGCTCGAGTTCCCGCCGTCGATCGCCTACGGGCGCCTCTACGTCGCCAATCAGCGCGGCCGTTTCTTCGCCATCCACCATCGCACGGGCAAGATCGTGTGGCAGCGGCGCTTCAACCACTGCTCGGCGTCGTCCCCGACCGTTGCCTACCGCGTCGTCTACCACGCGTGGATGCAGGCGCTGCCCTGCAACCGCTACCCGCGAAGCCAGCCGGGGATGATCACGGCGATGGCGGCGCGGACGGGCAAGCTGATCTGGACGTTCCGGGGCGGCGCCTTCGAGACCTCTCCGCTCGTGATCGGCAAGACGCTCTACGCGGGCTCGTGGAACCACAAGCTCTACGCAGTCAACATCTACACCGGCAAGGCGCGCTGGACCTTCAACGCGGACGGTGAGGTCAACAGCTCGCCGGCGTACAGCGGCGGGAAGATCTACTTCGGGACCGACGCCGGGAGCCTCTACGCCATCGACGCACGCACCGGACGGGTTCGGTGGAAGGCCGAGGCCGGGTCGCGCCTCGGCGGGCGTGAGTACTTCTACGCCACACCGACGATCGCGTACGGCCGGGTCTTCATCGGGAACGCCGACGGGACGCTCTACGCGTACGGGGCCGCCAGCGGCCGTCTCCTGTGGGCCCAGCACGCGGGCACGTACATCTACACCGCGGCCGCCGTCTGGAAGCGGCGGGTGTACGTCGGCACCTACGACGGCTACTTCATGGCGTTCGACGCGGCGACCGGCGACCGACGGTGGCGCTTCTCCGCCTCCGCTGCAGTCCACGGCGCCCCGAGCGTGATCGACGGCATCGTCTACTTCGCCGCCTGTCCACGGTGCGGGAGCGTCGCCTCCCGCTATGCAAAGCAGGGGGACCGGGGCACCTACGGGCTGAACGCGCTGACCGGGAAGCAGGTCTGGCACTGGCCGGACGGCATCTTCAGCCCCGCCGTTGCGGACAGCCAGCACCTGTACATCGTCGGCCGCTCGCGGATCTTCAGCTTCGCGCCGAAGAGCCGTCTCGTTCGGAAGAAGGCTGCTGAGCGAGCAAAAAAGCGAGCAAAGAAGCGGAAAAAGGCCAGATCAGATACGAAGTCTGGAAAACCCGCCCGAGGTAGAGCAGAACGAAAATCGATACCGCGAAAGCTGCCGCCCCCACCCAAAGGCGCCGAGACTGCCACTGTGCCCACAGTAACCACACCGTGATCGGGAGCCAGATCAGCAGGGCGAGCGGCAGGAACGGGTAGGACCCGAACCGGTCGACGACCTTCGCCTCCACGAGCAGGCCCGCCAGCCCGTAGCCGATGATCCTGTACGTCTGCGCGCCGTACGCGATCGTGTCCTCCCAAAGCGCGCCCGGGTCGGCGATCGCGAACGGCAGGACGCCCACGACGACCACAGCCGCGAACGCGGCAGCCGAGCGGTAGAGCACCGGCCTCGGCACGCTCCTCGTCAGCAGCGCCATCGCGACGAACGGCACGGCCACGAGCGCGAACTGCTTCAACAGCACCGCGGCGCCAAGGCACGCCGCGGCGAGGACGTATCTGGATCGCGTCACCAAGGCGAAGGCGAGCACGGTGAGGAGGACGCTCGGCGCGTCTGCCGTCCCGAACCAGGCTCCGCGGATCGCAAGCGGATTGGCGGCCAGGGCAGCACCCAGCGCGAGTTTCCACGGTAGGGGCGCGTCGAACAGGAGCGCCGCGACGAAGAGCGCCAACGTGCAGAGCAGGACGAAGACCCGGTAGTCGTCGAAGGGCGCCGGGACGAGACGCCACACCGCGGCCGTCAGGGGGGTTCCGGGGAAGTAGGCAAAGTGGTCGAGCGCCACGCGCGGGACGCTCTTGTCGCCGCCGACTGCCGGATACCAGCGTTCGAGGCCCGAACCGCGGTAATCGTGTCCGTACGGGTTTTTCCCGTCCAGCACCAGGTCGCCCGCGATGTCGATCTGGTAGGTCGAGTCGTTGTCGAAGAACCACGGCTCCGACCCGTCGCGCAGGCCAACCTGGAGCATGGTCGCGGGAACCGCGAGCAGGGCGACGACGGCGGCGCAGAGCCCGGCGACGAGGAGTGGCTTTACCGATCGAACGCTCAGGACGATCACCGCGGCGAGGGCGACGAGGAGACCGGCAAGCATCCCGGCCGCCCTCAGGACTCCCTCATTTCCGTCCCAGTCCCTGTCGGCAGCCCTGACGAGCGGTCCGAGGATTCCGTGCGGCTCAACCGAGGGCGGCGGAAAGAAGCTCCAGCCGTCTGAGCCGAGGTCCGGCAGCACGACCGCCACGAGCAGGCCGAGGACGCCGAGCACGGCCGCCGTCTCGCGCCGTGTCACCGGACGCTGGGAACGGGCTGGCCGGAGGGCGAGGGGTCTGCGGCGGCGGTTTCGGGCGCCGGCTCGCGTGCTTCCGCCGGCACGCCGAGATAGGCCGCGCCGATCCCGATCGCGAGCCAGGTCACCGGGTCTTCGAAGAACCCGCTGTAGCCGAGCGCGTGGACGAACAGCGCGAGCAGCACGGCTCCGAGCGAAAGTGCGAGCGCCTCGTCGTAGCGGCGCAGGAGCAGCACCATTCGAGTCGCCGCCGCGAGGAGCAGCAGGTAGATGGCGAGGCCGACGATCCCGAGCTCGGCCGCCACCGTCAGCGGTGTCGTGTGCGAGACGAACCGCGCAGTGCGGGCGTTACGCCCCTTGGCCAGCTCCTGGCTCACCTCCGGCTGCGCGCCGAGCCCGACGCCGAGCACGGGCGCCTCGCGCACGACGTCCGCGGTGCGCTCGATCCGGTTCGACCTCCCGCTCGTCACGTCCCTGATCGAGTGCCCCTTCGCGCCGAGCAGGAGGAAGCCTCCCGCGAACAGTACGAACACCGCCGTCGCGACCAGCACCGCGCGACGCGCGGTGCTCTCGCCGGCGACGAGCGTGATCACGAATGCAACGGCGAAGAGCGCCGCCATGCTCGTCTGCGAGTACGAGAAATAGAGCCCGCCGAACAGCAGCGCCGCGATCGCTGTGGCGAGGTAGACGTTGATCCGGCCGCACCACACGACGACCAGCAGCACCGCGAACCCGAGCACCACATGCCGGCCGTACAGGCTCGGGTCGGTGAAGAGGGAGGTCACGCGGAAGAAGGGCGAGTACGCGTTCGCGACCTCGAGCTGCGGGCTGTAGAAGAAGAGGTTCTTGGTCGCCTCCTGCCAGAGGCCGATCGCGGCGAAGACCGAGGCGAGCCCGATCGCGATCCACGCCAGCACCTTCGGCGTCCAGGGAGCGAGCGTCGAGCGTGCGACGACAGCGACAAGCGCCGCGAAGGGGAGCAGGAAGAACGCCAGGAGGCCGGCTCCCGCGTCGACGTCGCGCGACCAGAGCAGCGAGAGCGAGGCGAGCGCGAAGAACGCCGCGGCCGGCAGCGCGAGGAACCGCGGGATCTGCCGCACCTCGACGCCGCGCAGCACCGTCCAGAGGTACGCCGCGACGGCCGCCGCGAGCACCACGTAGAGCGGGACGAGCCGGCCGAGCTTCCCGCCGTGCGCCAGCGTGAACAGGAACCGGTGGCTGCGGTCGAAGTCGAGTGGTGGGCGGAACGGAGCGACGATCACGAGGGCGGGCAGGGCGAGCTCCGGCCGCCAGACGAAGACGGCTGCGCCGGCGGCGAGCAGCGCCAGGCCGGCGATCCCCGCCGCGACGAGCGTCGGCGAGACGTTCGGGCCGTGCGGGTCGGCGAGGAGGACCTCCGCGACCGCGACGAGGGCGGCGCCGGCGAAGAGCGTCGTTCGGCGTGCGGACAGCAAGAGGAGCGAGGCTCCGACGGCGCCGACAACGCCTGCAGCTTCGGACATGCCCACCTCACCCATCCCCGGGGCCGGATACTACGTCCCTCATGGTCGAGGCCTGGAGGAGAGTGCTCGTGCTCGCGCCGCACACCGACGACGGCGAATTCGGCTGCGGCGGCACCATCGCGCGGCTCGTCGATGCGGGCAGCGACGTCCGCTACGCGGCCTTCTCGATCGCGACGCGCTCACTCCCGGAGGGCTTCCCGCCGGACACCCTTGCACAGGAGGTGCGCGAGGCGACGGCGGAGCTCGGGATCCCGGAGTCGAGCCTCACCGTTCACGACTTCGACGTCCGCACGTTCCCCGAACACCGGCAGGAGATCCTCGAGCTGCTGATCGCACTCTGGGACGACTTCAAGCCGGAGGCCGTGCTCCAGCCGAGCCTCCGCGACATCCACCAGGATCATCAGGTGATCGCGGCCGAGGGCCTCCGCGCCTTCAAGCGCACCACGATCCTCGGCTACGAGATCCCGTGGAACAACTTCGACTTCGGGTACCAGGCCTACGTCGCGCTCGACAAGGGCCACCTCGAGCGGAAGGTCGCCGCGCTCGCGAAGTACGAGTCGCAGCAACACCGCCGCTACTCGGATCCGGAGTACATCTGGAACCTCGCCCGCACGCACGGGATCAACGTGAACCGCGAGTACGCCGAGGTCTTTGAGGTGTACCGCGTGGTCGCCTAGCGCAGGAAGTCCAGGAGCAGCTCGTTGACGCGGTCCAGGCGGTCGAGCTGGAGCCAGTGGCTCGCATCCTCGACCCGCTCGTAGCGCCAGCCGCCCGTGACGTGCTCGCCCGAGCGCTCCACGGGCCCTTCGAGCAGATAGTCGTCCCCCGTGCTCCAGAGGCCGAGCGTCGGCGCCGCGACGGTGGGGAACTCGCGCGGGTGCGCCAGCTCGCGTTGCGGCGGGACGTTGGCTCGGTACCAGTTGAGCCCGGCCCGCATCGCGCCAGGCCGGGAGAGGTCGGCGATGTACCGGTCGACGTCGCCGTTTCCTCGTGTCCATTCACGCAGCAGCTTCCAGTCGTCCCGCGGCACGACCTCCTCGGCCAGCCCTTCGAACTGGAACCAGAGCATGTACCAGGCCTTCTCCCGCTGCTCGACCGTCGGGTGGCGCTGGGTGTTCGGATGGCCGACGGACATGACGACGAGCCGGTCGACGCGCTCGGGATGGAGGCCGGCCAGGACCCAGGCGAGGTTCGCTCCGAAGTCGTGCCCGATCACGTGGGCGCGCTCGAGACCGAAGTGGTCGAGGACGACCAGGACATCCTTAGCGATCGTCGTCATCCGGTAGGCCTCGACCTCGGGCGGCTTGTCGGACTCGCCGCGGCCGCGGAGGTCGGGGGCGATCGCCCGGAAGCCCGCTTGGACGAGCGCCGGAATCTGGTGGCGCCAGACGTGCGAGGAGTCGGGGAAGCCGTGGAGCAGCACCACCGGTGTCCCTTCGCCTTCCTCCCGGACGGCGAGCGCGATCCCGTCCGGCGTCTCGACCCGCTCCATCGCCCGATCATCGTGCATGGTTTCAGGGTGCCGCCGCTCCGGAGCCGTCCCCGGTTCGACCGGAACTACGGCATCTCCGAGGAAGAGGAGGGGATGCTCGACTGGAGCTGGGCGGAGGAGCGTCTCGAGCGGTCGCGCAACTACTGGATCGTCACGAGCGGCGACGACGGCGCGCCCGCCGCGGCGCCGGTGTGGGGCGTCTGGTTCGACGGCGCCGTCTATTTCGGCACCAACCCGAACTCCCTCAAGGGGCGCAACCTTGCTCGCGACCCGCGGGTCGTTATCCATCTCGAGAGCGGCGACGAAGTCGTCATCCTCCACGGCAGCGCCGCAGTCTCGGAGGTCGGGGACGACGTCCTCGACGCGTACGAGGCGAAGTACGACCACCGCCCGCCGGTCAACCGCCTGTTTCGGCTCGCGCCGACTCGCGCGCTGGCGTGGCTCGAGTCGGACTACCCGCAGACGGCGACGCGCTTCGAGTTCGGCTGATCGACCGAGGGCGGCATACTCCCGCGGTGACTGACCACCCGGTGCGGCTGACGGTGGACGACGACCTGCGGCGCTCGCGCCTGACGGTGCTGTTCCGGCTGATCCTCTTGATTCCGCACGCCCTCTGGTGGTGGGGCTGGTCGATCGTGGCCTTCCTGGTTGCGATCGTCAACTGGGTCGTGACCTTGATCCGCGGACGACCTCCGGCCGGGCTGTACACGTTCCTCGCGTCGTACGTGCGGTACACGACCCACCTGTTCGCCTACGCCTATCTCGCGGCGAATCCGTGGCCGATGTTCACCGGCCGGCCCGGTTATCCGGTCGACCTGGAGATCGACGAGCCCGTGCCGCAGCGCCGGTGGACGGTCGCGCTGCGCCTGCTAATCGCCATACCGGCGCTACTCCTTGCCGCTGCGTTCGCCGGCAGCGGCCCCGGTGCCTGGTCGGAGTCCGACCACCGGGGCGCGGCGCTGACCTGGGCCGGCGGAACCTTGCTGACGGTCGCCTTCTTCGGCTGGTTCGTGTCGTTGGCCCGCGGTCGGATGCCCCAGGGCTTTCGTGACCTTCAGGCGTACGGCCTGCGCTTCCTGGCACAGACCGGTGCCTACCTGCTCGTACTGACCGACCGGTACCCGGACGTCAACCCGGCCGCGACTCCCGCCGTCGGCGTCCCGCACCCCGTCAGCCTGGCGATCGAGGACGACCTCCGCCGCTCGCGCCTCACCGTGTTCTTTCGGCTCCTGCTCGCCCTCCCGCATTTCGTGTGGCTCTTCCTCTGGTGGGTCGTCGCGTTCCTGGCGGCGATCGCGATGTGGTTCGCGGCGCTCGTCATCGGTCGCCCGCCGGCGGGCTTGCACCGCTTCCTCTCCGCGTTCCTCCGCTACGCGACGCACGTCTATGCCTTTGTGATGTTGACCGCGAACCCGTTTCCCGGCTTCACCGGCCGGGCCGGCTCGTATCCGATCGATCCGCGGTTCCCGCCCCCGGAGCGGCAGCGGCGGCTCGTGACGGGCTTCCGGCTCTTCCTGGCGATCCCGGCGCTCGCCGTCTCGGGTGCGCTCGGCGGCCTGCTCTTCATCTGTGCCCTGCTCGGCTGGTTCGCGTCGCTTGCGCTCGGCCGCATGCCGACGACCCTGCGGGAGGCCCAGACGTACGCGCTGCGGTACTCGACGCAGGTGTCCGCCTATCTGTTGATCCTGACCGAGCGCTACCCGCACAGCGGCCCGATCCGCGTCGAGTCCGCCAGCTGACCGCGCGCCACACGAAGCTCGCTCTCGTACTGCTGCTCGGAGCCGGCTGGGTGGTGGCCGCGTGGTTGCTCTGGCAGACCTCGGTTCCGGATGGTCTCGTCCTGCCGAAGGTCGACTCCGCCGTCGGCGTCGACCGCCAGGTGCTGGACGACGCCGAGGACTACGAACGGTTCCTCCGCTGGACCTTCGTCGCCTCGCAACTCGCGGCGCTCGTCGTCCTGGTGCTCTACGCGTGGCGCGGAGCGCGGCTGACGCGCGAGTCCGCAGCGGGTCGGATCGGCACCGGGATGCTCCTCGGGATGCTCGGCCTGGCGTTCGTCTGGCTCTCGCAGCTGCCGTTCGAGCTGCTGGAGCTCTGGTGGCAGCGGCGACACGGCCTCTGGCGTTCGGGCTACCTCGAGTGGTTCTTCGAGACCTGGCTCTCCCTCGGCGCGGAGTTCCTGTTCGTCTGCGCGTTCCTGCTGACGACGATGGCGCTGGCGGCCGTGCTGCGGAAGACGTGGTGGCTCGCTGCCGCACCGGTGTTCGTCGGGCTCGCGCTCCTCTTCGCGTTCATCTACCCGTACCTCGTCGACGGCCGGCCCGCGCCGCAGGACCTGAGGCGGGACGCGGTCGTCTTCGCCCACCGCCAGCACATGGAGCCGGTGAAGGTGGAGGTCGAGGACTGGAGCGACTTCACGACGATCCCGAACGCCTATGCGACGGGAGTCGGCCCCAGCCGCCGCATCTTCCTCTGGGACACGCTCCTCGACGGGCGCTTCGACCGCCGTGAGCTGCGGGTGGTGCTCGCGCACGAGCTTGGCCACCACTCGCGAAACCACATCTGGAAGAGCGTCGCCTGGTACGCGCTCGTCCTGCTGCCGCTGCTCGGCGGGGTCGCGTGGCTGACGTCGCGGCGGGGCGGCATCTACGCGCCCAGAGCGGTGCCGCTCGCGCTTCTCGCGGTGCTCGTGGGCGGCCTGTTCCTGCAACCGCTCGACAACGCGTTCTCGCGCAGGCATGAAGCGGAGGCCGATTGGGTCGCGCTGGAGACCACGCGCGACCCCGTCGCGGCGCGTCGCCTCTTCCGCGCCTTCACGCGCGACGCGTTGGAGGACCCGACCCCACCGGGCTGGGCGTACGCCGCGCTCGCCACGCACCCCTCGGTGGAGGAGCGGATCGCGATGGCGACGGCGTGGGAGCGCCGGCAAACGGGGCGTTAGCTCACGGAGATCTGCGCCGCGAGCGCGCGCGAGATCGCGTGGTCACTGCCCGCAACGCGCACAGTCAGCGGCCCGTCGAACGGCGCCGCATCCCGTACCTCCAGCCGCCTTCCCGGGGTCAGCTTCAGGCCCGCGAGGTAGCGCAGCAGGTCGCCGTCCCCGTCCGGCACCCGCTCCACCGTCGCCTTGGCGCCCGGCTCGAGCGCCGAGAGCGGCGTTCCGGCCGGCCGCTCGATCGTGAGGTCGGGGCCCGGGATCGGGTCGCCGTGCGGATCCCGGGTCGGGAAGCCGAGCGAGCGGTCGATCTGCGCCTCAAGCTCCTCCGACAGTGCGTGCTCGAGGAGGTCGGCCTCCGCGTGCACGGCGTCGAGCGGCAGCCCGAGCGTCTCGACGAGGTACTGCTCGAGCAGGCGGTGGTGTCGGATCACCTCCAGGGCGACGCGCTCGCCCTTCGGCGTCAGCGTGGCGCCCCGGTAGCGCCGGTGCTCGACGAGGCCGAGCGAGGCGAGCTTCTTGACCATCGCCGTGGCTGACGGGGCCGAGACGCCCAGGCTCTGGGCGAGCGCAGACGTCGTCGCGCGGCCCCCCTCGGCCTGGAGCTTGTAGATCTCGCGGACGTAGTCCTGAATGGCCGCGGTCAGTTCCATCGTTCTAAGTTAGAGTTTAGACATGACGAAGTTTTCCCGGAAGCAGGTGCTTGCCGGCGGGGCGTCCCTCGTGGCGGCGGCGCCGCTCGCGAAGGCCGTGTGGCCGGACGCCGCGCAGGCCGACGAGAGCGCGACCCACCTGGGTCACAACCACCCTGCTCTCGGCCACGCGGCGATGGTGCACGACCACGTGCCGGCGCCGGGCGGGCCGAACGCGCTGGACCACCTGCTCGAGCCGCCCGCTTCCCTGCCGCACAAGCCGGGCCGGCTCCGCGAGTACGAGGTCGTGGCGATCGACCGGCGGATCGAGGTGGCGCAGGGCGTCTTCTTCGAGGCCTGGACCTACAACGGGAGCGTCCCCGGTCCGGTGATTCGCGCGACCGAGGACGACCTGCTCCGCGTCAACTTCGTGAACCACGGATCGCACCCCCACACGATCCACTTCCACGGGATCCACCCCGCGAACATGGACGGGGTCTTCGAGGTCGTCGCGCCGGGCGACTCCTTCACCTACGAGTTCACGGCGAAGCCCGCGGGGATGCAGCTCTACCACTGCCACGCCACGCCCTTGAAGAAGCACATCCACAAGGGCCTCTACGGCGCCTTCATCGTCGATCCCAAGGAGCCGCGCCCGCCGGCACAGGAACTGGTGATGGTGATGAACGGCTACGACACCGACGGCGACGGCGAGAACAACTTCTACACCGTGAACGGCAAGGCGTTCTACTACGCGCGCTACCCGATCCCGGTGCGGCGGTCGCAGACCGTTCGCATCTACCTGGCGAACCTGACCGAGTTCGACCTGATCAACTCGTTCCACCTGCACGGCGAGTTCTTCCGCTACTACCCGACCGGGACCGGTGACCAGTTCGAGTACACGGACACGGTCGTCCAGACGCAAGGCCAGCGCGGGATCATCGAGATCGACTTCACGCACACCGGGCTGTTCATGTTCCACGCCCACCAGTCGGAGTTCGCGGAGCTTGGATGGATGGGGTTCTTCGACGTCCGGGACTGACGGCCGGGCGGCTCTGGCCGCTCGTGCCGCTCGTCCTCCTGGTCGGGATCGTGGCCGTGTTCGCGTCCACCGGCGGCTCGCTCACCGGCCTCATCGGCGACAACCCGCCGCCGGCGGACGAGTTCGAGATCCGCCGCGTCGAGCTCCACCCGGGCGAGATCCACATTCGGGTCACGAACCCTCAGCGCGACGACTTGACCATCGCCTCGGTGACGGTGGACGATGCGATCGTCCCGTTCGACGTCGACGGCCCGCGGACGCTCCCGCGCCTCCGCTCGAGCGAGATCGTCGTGCAGTACGAGTGGGTCGACGGCGAGCCTCTGTCGGTCGGCGTCACGAGCTCTTCGGGGATCCAGACCGTCGAGGAGATCGCGGCGGCGACGGCCACGCCGGAGCCGTCGGCCCGGAGCGCGCTCGGGTACGGCCTGATCGGCGTCCTCGTCGGGATCGTCCCGATCGCGCTCGGGCTCCTTTGGCTGCCGTCACTGCGGCGGGCGGCGCCGCAGTGGCTGGCAGCCTTCATGGCGCTGACGGCCGGGCTCCTGACGTTCCTCGCGGTCGAGGCGCTTTCGGAGGCGCTCGAGCTGCAGGCAGCCCTGCCGAGCGCCCTCGGCGGCGCGGGGCTGGTGCTGCTGGGCGTCGCGCTCAGTTACCTGACGCTGACGGCGATCTCCGCGCGGTTCGGCTCGCGCAGCGGAGCCGGCGGCGCCGGGATCAGCGGGCTCGCGCTGGCGACGCTCGTCGCAATCGGCATCGGGCTCCACAACCTCGGCGAAGGGCTCGCGATC
The DNA here is from genome assembly GCA_035605555.1 of Gaiellaceae bacterium. Lineage (GTDB taxonomy): Bacteria > Actinomycetota > Thermoleophilia > Gaiellales > Gaiellaceae > JACDAN01. Next base: position 4,150 of record DASTHD010000134.1, on the reverse strand, counting down.
GGCTCGTCGTTCGCGCTCGGCGAGCTCGCCCTCGGCACCTTCTTCGTCGTCGGCTTCATGATCCACAACGTCACGGAGGGGCTCGGGATCGCCGCACCGATCGCGGAGGGCCGCAGCGTGTCGCTCGGGCGCCTGGCGGCGCTGACAGCGGTGGCCGGCGCTCCGGCGATCCTCGGCGCCTGGCTCGGCGGGTTCGTCACGAGCGACTTCCTCGGCGTCCTGTTCTTCGCCGCGGCCGCCGGCGCCGCCTTCCAGGTGGTGGTCGAGGTGACGCGCTACGTCGCTCGCCGCGCGCCGGGCGGGATCTCCTCGCCGCACGTCCTCGGCGGTTTCCTCGCCGGCATCGCGGTGATGTACGTGACCGGCCTGCTCGTGGCCTAGGCTGCACGCCGGCGTGAGCGACTTCGCACCCGTGAAGGAGATGATCAAGGACGTCCCCGGCTGGCTCTCCGACGAGGAGGCGGAAGCCCTCTACGACCTCGCGAGAGAGTGCAGCGGCAAGGGCGTGATCGTCGAGATCGGCTCGTGGAAGGGGAAGTCGACGATCTGTCTCGGCCTGGGCTCGAAGGCCGGGAACGGCGTCCGGATCTTCGCCGTCGATCCCCACGCGGACTACCGCCACGGCGACTTCAAGGACAACATCGATCGCGCCGGCATCACCGATCTCGTCACGCCGGTGAAGGGCCTGTCTCAGGAGGTCGTCGATGACTTCCACGAGCCGATCGAGCTCCTGTTCGTCGACGGCTCCCACGAGGAGGACGACGTCCGCGAGGACTTCGAGAAGTGGGTGCCGAAGGTCGTCGAGGGCGGAATCGTCGCATTCCACGACACGACCTGGCATGGCGGCGTCCGTCGGGTGGTGGCGGAGAAGATCTACGGCTCGCGGCGCTTCAAGGACGTGCGTTTCGTGATCGGGTCGACGACAGTGGCGCGGAAGGTGGCCGAGAACTCGCTTCCCGACCGGCTGCACGCGCGGCGTGTCCAGGCGACGAAGGCGGTCTTCGGCAGCGTCACCCGCGTCGTGAAGCGCAAGCGGGACTGGCTGCCGGCACCCGTCGAGCGGGCCGGCCGGCGCGTTTTCAAGCTCGTCGGTCGCTAAAGCGCGACAAGTCTGTAACGGCGGCGCTGGGGGGCGCTCAGTCGTCTATTCGTTGTCCCAACCGACAACGAAGGGAGCTTTCATGAAAGGTATCTTCTTGGCTGCGGCCGTGACCGTAGCGGTAGCCGCGGCCGGCGTGGCGCTGGCGCAGGACTCCGGCGACACGACCGTCATCCACGCTTGCAAGCACCCGTCCGGCGGCTGGCTCCGACAGGTCTCTGCGTCCACTCAGTGCCGTCGGCGTGAGAACGCGGTCAGCTGGAACCTCGCCGGCGCGAAGGGCGACAAGGGCGATCCCGGGCCGCCCGGGCCCGCGGGGCCTCCGGGGCCGAAGGGCGACTCCGGCACGGTCGTGTCGGGGCTGAAGACCCTCGAGGGCGTCCCGTGCGTCGCAGCCGACGACGCAGCGGGCGAGATCCATGTCGCGGTCGCGGCGAACGGCGACGTGGCGCTCACGTGCGAGGCCGCCGCCGACCAGCCGCCTTCACCGCCACCCTCACCCCCGCCGCCCCCGCCCGGTGAGCAGGCGAAGCTCGTGATCAACGAGGTCGACTACGACCAGGTGGGCACGGACGCGAACGGCGTCGTCGAGATCCACAACAAGGGCGGCGCCGCGGCCGATCTCGCTGGAATCGACCTCGTGGCCGTCAACGGCGGGGACAACGCTGAGTACGACCGCGTCCAGCTGACGGGCACGCTGGCGGCCGGCGGGTACCTCGTCGTCGCGATCGAGCTGCAGAACGGCGCGCCCGACGGGCTCGCGCTGCTCCAGGGGACGACGCTGCTCGACGGGCTGTCCTACGAGGGCGCGATCACGGCCGCGACGATCGGCGGCCAGACGTACAACCTCGTGGAGGGGACGCTGCTGGCTGCGACGGTCGCCGACTCGAACACCGTCGACGGCTCGCTGATCCGCAACCCGAACGGCAAGGACTCAGACGACGCAGCGTCCGACTGGGCGTTCACGACGACCGTCACCCGAGGGGCGGCGAACGTGATGAGCTAGAGGCTCTCGTAGATCGCGAGCAGGCGATCGGCGCCGCGGTCCGCGTCGTGGACGATCTCCACGTAGGCGCGAGACGCGGCGCCGAGCCGCCGACGCTCGTCGGGATCGGCCGCGAGCTCGGCGATGCGGTCGCGCAGCGTCTCCTTCGTGACGGGGACGATCGGGACCTGGACGCTGAGCGCCCGCTCGGTCTCCTGGACGGCCTCGGGCCGTAGATAGCCCAGTACCGGCTTTCCGAGCGCCATCGCTTCCAGCGCGAAGATTCCGTACCAGCCCGCGTTCAGCTGGTCGACGACGAGGTCGGCCCGCTCGTAGTGGCGGCGCGCCTGGTCATGCGTGAGCCCCTCGACGATGTCGAGCTCGACGTCGAGGCCTTCGCAGGCGGTGACGACGTGCTCGGTGCCCTTGCGCTTTCGGCTCGAGGGGGCGTGAAGCACGACGGGCCGTGCCCGATCCTCCGGCGTTATCGGTGCGTACTCGCTGAGCTCGAGCCCAGGCGGCACGACGTGGGCATCGGGCACCCAGCGGAGCGCGTCGTAGGAACCGACGATCCGGGCGTCCGCGCCGCGGGCATAGGCGAGCTCGTCCGGTGTTTTCCCGCGGATGTCCGAGCCCAGGAAGTGCAGCACGGACTTCGTCCGCGCAGCTTTCAGGATCGGCCAGGTGAGCCGCCGCGGCACGAGCGTCCAGCCGAAGTAGAAGTGGAAGACGTCGGTGCGAGGGAGCAGACTGAGGAAGGCCGGCCACTGAACCGCCTGGCGTCCCCAGAACCCGGCCGGCCGGTCGAGCGATCGGTGGGCCTCGGGATGCATCTTCTGGCGCTCGACGACGACGAGCTCGGCGTCGACGCCCTTGCGCCGCAGCGCCTGCACGTTCGTCCACGGGATCCCCGCCACGTTGAGGGGGGTGTGAACTACCCGGAGAGTTGATCCCACTCGACCTGGTCGAAGTACCTCAGCGCTCGCCGCGTCGGGCGGACGCGCTCCTGGTACGCGGCGAGCTCCTCGCCGGAGATCTCGCCGAGCGCGTGCTTGACCCCGAGCCAGGGGAGGTTCAGGTCCTCCTGGTACACGATCGTCGAGATCCGCGGATTGATCTCGATCACCTTGTCCCCGACGAGCTGGATGTTGAAGAAGTGGTCGAGCGAGAGCGCATCGGCGATCTTCCTCGAGATCTCCATCAGCCACTCGTCGTCGAGCGTTGCGAAGTACATCGCGAGCCCGGCGCGCATCGATTCACGAGTCTTCGGATGGCCGAGCAGGATCTGCCCGCCTTCCGTGATCCCGTCGATCGTCCGCTCCAGGCCCTCCGCCAGTTCCATCACGAGCAGCGGCGTGTCGTCGTCTCCCAGGAGCTCGACGAGCTCTTCGAGGCGGAGCGCCTCCGCGACCCCGGGCCGGTTCTTGAGGAGCTGCTCGCGGCGGTCGGCGCCGGCCGACAGGATCCGGAACCCGCGCGAGCCCGACGAAAACGCCGGCTTGATCGCCACGTCGACGTCGGGGTAGCCGAGCTCTTGTGCGGCCCCGGCAACGGCCTCCCCGCCGACGACCCGTCGCCACCGAGGGCCGGGCACGCCGATCTCGTCCAGTAGCGCGTAGCTCTCGGCCTTGTCGTTCGAGCGGCGGATCGCGTCGGGCGACGAGACCATCACGGCGATTCCGTCGAACCGGTCCTTCGCCTCCGCGAGGCCGAGGAGGTCGAAGGATGACTGCGGCAGGATTGCCTCGGCGCCTTCGGAGCGCGCCACCTCCAGCATTGCGTCGCCGAAGCCGGGATCGGACCCCGCCGGGACGAGATGGAAGGCGTCGCAGAGGTGCCGACCGACCGACCGCTCGGCCATGTCCGTCCCGACCACGCGCACCGCACGCTCGCCGTTCTCCCTGAGAGCCCGCACGAGCGCCGCCGTTCCGGGAGCGCCCGCGGCGGAGACGAGGACCGTCGTCACTTCACGATCATGGCGAGCTTCGGTCCGAGGTGCTGGGACTCGCGGACCGCCCGGCCGACGAACTCGTCCCACGCCGAGTTGACGGTGACGTCGTCCGCGA
>DASTHD010000123.1:0-2489 GCA_035605555.1 Gaiellaceae bacterium | reverse complement strand
ATGCCTTCGGAGCCTAACACTTCACGCCGGCGCCTCGGCCTCCTCGAGCTCGGGCTCGCGGCCGCCGTGGCGGATGGCCCGAAGGAAGAGCGCGATCGTCGGCGTGAGGAGCAGGCCGGTGGCGACGAGTGCCGCACGCAGCGAGGCGACGGTGCCGACGACGCCGATGGCCGGTCCGCCCGCGACCTCGCCGATTGCATCTGCCTGGCTGGCGATCGAGTTCACCGTCGCGCGCACGCTCGAGTCCTCGACGTTCTTGTTGAGCCACGTGGCGTAGAGCGGGTCCTTGAGCCGACGTGCGAGGCGCGCCACGAGGTAGGCGATCGCCGCGACCGCGAAGCTCGCGGCCAGGCCGAAGATCACGACCGAGACCGAGAGGACGATCGTCAGGCCGAGCAGCGTCCGAGCGAGCTTCGCGTTGTCGGCGTACTCGAACCGCGGGACGAGGAACGACGTGATCACGATTCCGGCCACGAGCCCGGCGATGTTGAAGACGCCGAACCACACAACGGGGTCGAGTCCGAAGAGCTCCGGCAGGCCGACGTCGCGGATCAGATGCGCCTCCCAGAGCCGGTCGAGGCCCTCGGAGGCCGCGCCGGCGAAGAACGTGATCCCGACGATGAGAAGGAGGATGTTGTGTCCGTGCACCAACCTTCCGCCGGTGACGGCGGTCGTCGTCATCGCCCGCAGCGGGGACGTTCGCTCCTCGACCGGCCGCCGGACGAATCCGTGCTCGGGCATGACGAAGATGCACACGATCCCGGTCGCGATCGAAACGACGCCGCCGAAGACGATTCCGGCTCCGAGGTGCTGCGTCGCGATCGCCACGCCCAGGCCGGAGCCGACAATCGCGCCGAGGTACGAGAACTGGGTTCCGCGCAGGAAGACACGGCCGATTCCCTCGACGCCGTGCTCGTCGGTGATCCATGCCTCCCACGCGCCGCTCATGAAGGTGCCGGCGATGCCGCGAATGACCGCCGCAACGACGATCACCCAGTAGACCGGGACGAGGCCGAAGAGGACGAGCGACGCTCCGGCCATGATCATCCCGACGATGATCGAGAGTCGGCGGCTGTACGTGTCGGCGACTACGCCTGTCGGAACCTCGAAGAGGAAGATTGCGATCTCGCTGACCGTGCCCAGCAGGACCAGCTGGAGCGGGTTCACTCCGACGTCCTGGACGAGGTAGACGGCCCAGACCGTGAACGCCGCCTGCATCCCCAGCGTGTCGAAGAACTCCATGCCGTAGAAGACCTTCATGGCGTCGAACCGCTGTCTCACGGCCGCCTCCGCATCGAGATCCAGGCGGGTTGGGGCATGTACCCCAGCCCGAGGTTGATCGCCTGCATGCCCTCGTTTCGGTCCTGCGTGAACGTGATCAGCTCGCGGTAGCCGTTCTCGGCCGCCCACGCGATCTCAGTGCGCTTGAGCACCGTCGCGATCCCTCTGCGCCGGTGGGAGCGGCGGGTCGCCGTCAACCCGTGCTCGAGTCGGCCCGCGCCGCGCTCCATGAGCGCGGCAAAGCCGACAACGTCGCCGTCGTGGAGCGCGACGAACGCAATCGGTCCCGGCACTTCCTCCTCGAGCCAGGTTTCGTACGACGGCGTGTCGATCGTCACTTCCGTCGGCAGGTCGGCCAACGCTTCGCGCGTCAGCTCGTACGCCGCGTCGTGCAGGTCCTCGGTCAGCTCCACGACTTCGACGCCGTCGAGGGGAGCCGGCGCCTCCTCGTCGGCGCGAAGCTCGAGCAGGAGCTCGACCTGACGGCCGTACTCCGCGAACCTGCGGTGCTCGGCCCACGCGAGCGACTCGGGCTCCGCTTCCGAGACCATCGTCGAGAGCCACTCGGGCCGAAGGGTGCGGGCATGAGCGACCAGCGGCTCGAACAACGCCGAGCCGAGGCCGCGCCGGCGCTCCTCGGGGAGGACGCGGACGCCGACGTACAACCGCCCGGCCGAGTCCGTCGGCGCCACGCAGCCGGCCCCCGCGTCGTCGGCGACGAGGTGCAGCCGTTCCGGCTGACGGGCGATGCGGCGCTTGATCTCGTCGACCCGAATCGGCTCGCGTGGCGTGATCGCGTTCCAGACCTCGCACCAGGCCGCGAGGTCGGCGTCTGTTTCGGCGCGCTGGATCATCCCGACCTCTTGAGCTTTCCGTGCTGCTTGGCGTACCGCTCGCCGCGGCGGAAGACCCACAGGCCGAGCGGAATCGAGACGATGCCGATGACGACGAGCGGCCAGAGCTCGTCGCCCATCGCGCTCAGGCCGTCACCGTCGAGGATCGCGTCGCGAAGGCCGTCGAGCGCATACGTCGCGGGCGAGATCTTCGAGAAGAACTGCATCCACTCCGGGAGCACGTCGACCGGGTAGTAGACGCCGGAGACCACGAGGAGGATCCCCTGCGCCATGAACCCGAGCTGTGTTCCCTTCTCGGGCGAGATCAGCGGCAGGACTGCGGTCATCATCCCGATCCCGATGAACGAGAAGGAG
>DASTHD010000107.1:0-4830 GCA_035605555.1 Gaiellaceae bacterium | reverse complement strand
TCGACCTCGTCCAACGCGGCCGGCCTGGGCTCGAACGGCCCGATCGTCGTCTCGCCCTTGACGTCCCACTGCACGACGCCCGGCTCCAGGATCTTCCCGGCGGGGAACGTCGTGCCGCGGATCACGCGCGGCACGTGCTCGGCGATCGCCTCCTCGTTCCCGACGCCGTTCTGCACCGACGCAACCGCGCCGTCGGCGAAGACGTGCGCGACGGCCGCCACGGCGGGACCGGTGTGCATGCTCTTCGTCGCCACGATCCCGAAGTCCGACGCCGGCACCTCGCCCGGTACCGAGGTGGCGCGCAGCCGCCCGACGACGTCGCCCGCACCCGTCAGCCGCAGCCCACGCTCGTTGATCGCCGCCACGTGCTCCGGCCAGACGTCGAACGCCCAGACCTCGACGTCGTCGAGCTGCGCCAGGTTCGCAGCGAACAGCGACCCCACTGCGCCGCAGCCGACGACGGTGACGATCATCCTCGCCACCGCGGCAGCCGGAACTCCTTGCCGCCGGTGATCCCCTGGGGTCGCAGGATCAACATCAGCGCCATGATCGCGCCCAGGAAGATCAGGCGCGTGCCCTGCGGCGTGTCGATCGTCACGCCGATCTTCACCCCCTGCTCCGACTCGATCAGGAACGAGTCCAGAGCGCTCACTGCGAGCGCCCCGACGACGGCGCCCCAGAGGCTCGTCAAGCCGCCCACGACCAGCATCGCCAGCGTGATGAACGTCAGCTCGAGGTAGACCTGCTCGGTCGTGATCGACCCGAGCAGATGGACAAGGAGGCCGCCGGCGAACCCGGCGAGCGCGCCCGAGGCGGTGAAAGCCCAGAGCCGCTCACGGTGGACGTTCACGCCGACGCCGCGCGCCGCCGCCGGATCCTCGCGCGACGCGCGCAGCCGCCGGCCGAAGCGCGACCGCTGGTAGGCAAACGCGGCCGCGATCACGACGAGTGCGCCGAGCGTCGCCTGCAGCGCGTCAGTCGTCTCCGGGACGAGAGAGAGCGTCGTGGCGCCGGGGCCGATCTTCGTCCACTCCCGCAGCACGTTGTGCGTGATCTCGAGCACGGCGAAGGTGGCGATGCCCGCCGCCAGGCCGGAGAGCCGCATCAGCGGCATCCCCACGAGCAGCGCAAACACGCCGCCCGCGGCGGCCGCCACGAGCAGCGAGGCGACGTTTCCGATCGTGTGGTCGCGGAGCAACGGGTAGAGCTGCGGGAGCACGCCGGTCTTCGACTCCAGCGGGATCGTCAGCACGCCGGCCGCGAACGCGCCGACCGCGACGAAGCTGACCTGCCCGAAGGAGAGGACGCCCGAGTTGCCGATGAAGACGTACACGGCGACGACAATTGCGACCGAGACGAGCGCGTTCAGGAAGTAGATCTCGTGCGCGTTCGAGACGAAGCGCGAAGCGATCCCGACGGCGACGACGAGGACGGCCGGCGCGGCGAGCTGCACCGCCGCGTCGACCCACCGCCTCACAGGCGTTCGGCCGCCGGGCGGCCCCAGACGAACAGGCCCGAAGGCCGGAGCAGGAGCACGAGGATCACGAGCGCGAACACGGCCGATGGGAGAAACACGGTCTGGTCGGTCGGCAGTGCGCCGTTGAGGATCCCGGTCGCGAAGCCGATCAGGAATCCGCCGAGGGTCGCCGACCAGAGCTTCTCGATTCCACCGACGACGACCCCGACGAGCACGACGATCGTCTCGCGGAGCGCGAAGTCCGGCTGAACGAACGGCAGCTGCACGGTCAGGAGGACAGCCACGATGGCGGCGAGCACGCCGGAGAGCAGGACGGCGAGCCCGATCACGCGGTTTGCGCGGACGCCGAGCAAGCGGGCGGTGGAGAAGTCGGCCGAAGCCGCCCGCATGTGCAGCCCGATCCTCGTCCGGTTCAGGAGCAACGCGAGCAGCGCGAGCACGACCACCGTGACGATCACCGCGACGATCGTGATCTTCCGGACCTCGACACCGCGAAGGGTGATCGCCTGGTTGAGCGGCGCGACCGAGGTCGCGACCTCGCCGAGGGTGTTGTCGCGCAGGTCGATCAGCAGTGCGACGGCCTGGAGCACGAACGCGATCGCGAACGTCGTCACGAGCATCACCGCCGGTGAGGCGCCCCGCAGCGGGCGGAACACGGCCAGCTCCATCGCGAGCGACAGCGCGACGACCACGATCAGGCAGGCCGCGAGGCTCCAGACGACGCGCCAGTTGGCGGTGAACGCGAGCGTGTAGGCGCCGGCCATGACCAGCTGGCCGTAGGCGAAGTTGACGAGCCGGAGGACGCCGAAGACGAGGCCGATCCCGACCGCCATCAGCGCGTAGATCGCGCCGAGCCCGACGGAGTCGACGAGGGTCTGAGCGTCGATTGCCGCGAGCACGCTCATCCGCCGAAGTAGGCCGCGACCATCTTCTCCGTGTCGTCGGCGTCGCCGGGGCCGAGGGTCAGGCGGAGCTCGCCGTTCGCGATCACATGCGTCCGGTCGGCGAGCGCCACCGTTCGCTGAGCGCGCTGCTCGACGAGCAGGATCGCAAAGCCGCCGTCGCGGATCTTCGCCAGGACGTCGAAGACGCTGTCGACGAGGGACGGAGCGAGCCCGAGCGAGGGCTCGTCCAGGAGCAGGACGTCGGGCTGCGCCACGAGCGCCCGCGCGATCGCGAGCTGCTGCTGCTGGCCGCCCGACAGGAGGCCCGCCTGCCGGCGCCGGAACTCGCCCAGCACGGGGAAGAGCTCGTACGCGCCGGACAGGGCGCCGCGGCCGTAGCGTCCCCGCCGGGCGGCGAGGCCGAGCAGGAGGTTCTCCTCGACCGTGAAGTCCGCGAAGATCCGCCGTCCCTCCGGGACGAGCGCCACGCCGGCGGCTGCGATCCGCTCCGGAGGCCGCCCGAGCACGCGCCGGCCCGCGACCGTGACCTCTCCTGCGCGCGCGGAAACGAGCCCCATGATCGCGTGCAGCGTCGTCGACTTCCCCGCGCCGTTCGGCCCGATCAACCCGACGATCTCGCCCTTGCCGACCTCGAGGCTGAGGCCGCGGACCGCGGCGACGGGCCCGTACCGGACCTCGAGACCGCGTACCGCGAGCGCCGCGTCAGCCATCCACGTCCTCCTCGGCGACGGCGGTGTCCCCGAGATACGCCGCCGCTACATCGAGGTTCGCGCGGATCTCGGCCGGCGTCCCCTCGGCGAGCGTCCGGCCCTGGTCGAGCACGAGGATCCGGTCGCAGACGTCCATTACGAGCGCCATGTTGTGGTCGATCAGGAGGACGCCCGCGTCGTGGTCGTCACGGACCGAGCGGACGACCGCGGCGAAGTCGGGCACCTCCGCCTCCGGGAGGCCGGCGGCCGGCTCGTCCATCAGCACGAACTGCGGCTGGGTTGCGAGGGCGCGCGCGACGCCGAGCCGCCGCTCGTCGCCGTGCGGCAGCGCGACCGCGGGAAGCTCGGACCGGTGCTCGAGCCTTAGGAGGTCGAGCAGCTCGTCCGCCCGATTCCGCGCCTCCCTCCCCCAGGCGCCGACGGCGAGCGCCGCCACCTCGACGTTCTCCCGGACCGTGAGCTCACGGAAGGAGCGGCTGTGTTGAAAGGTGCGAGCGAGCCCGGCGCGAGCCCGGCGGTGTGCACTCCACCTCGTGATCTCGCGATCGGCCATGGCGACGCTCCCCTCCGTGGGGAAGTCGAACCCGCTGAGGACGTTCACCAGCGTCGACTTGCCGGCGCCGTTCGGCCCGATCAGCCCGACGACCTCGTGGCGGCCGAGCTCCAGGGTCACGTCCTGGAGCGCCCGCACGCCCTCGAACGAGCGTGAGACGGAGGAGGCCCGGAGCGTGCCTCCGGGCCTCTCCTTAGCGACAGCCTCCGTCAGAGCTTCGGGACGACCTTGGCGGTGACCAGGCCGACGCGCTTGCCGTTGTTGTTCTGCACCTGGATCACGCGGTACTGCCGGCCGAAGACCGTGTGCAGCGACTTGGAGAAGCTGACCTTCCCGGAAATCGTCGGGACCTGCTTGAACTTCTCCATCTGGGCGGCGAGCCTCGCGCCGTTCGTCGATCCGCCGGCACGCTTGACCGCCGCCAGCACGCCGTCGATCGCGGCCGGGCCGGTGACGAAGCCGCCAGTGCCCGCCTTCACCTGCTTCGCGAGCCGCCGCACCGCCGGATTCGGATCGTCGCCGAACACCGACGCGAACGTGACGGCGTAGTAATTCGTCACCTTCGGGTTCTGCGTCGCCCAGTACGTCCCGTCGCCGGCCCACGAGTTGAGAATCGGCGTGGAGTTCCCGAGCGAGCGGAAGCCGGAGACGAACGCCGGCAGCTCCCCGAACGCCGTCGAGGTGACGTACACGGCCACCCGCCGCTGGTTGAGCCGGCTGACGGCGGCGCCGACGTTGTTGGCGCCTGTCGCGTAGCTCTCCTTCGCGACGATCCGGCCGCCGAGCTGCGTGTAGCGCTTCTCGAAGGCCTGGACGACGTTCTTGAAGTAGACGAGCAGCGTGTTCGTTCCGAGGCCCGCGGTCTTCCAGCCTCGACGGATCGCATACTCGGCCATCGCAGACCCTTCGTCCTGCGCCACGTTCCCGAAGCTGAAGGCGAGGCGACCCTTGCGGCCGAAGCGCTTCGGCCCCATCTGGTCGGTGCCGATGCACGGCGCGACGGCCAGCTTGCCGCGGTTCAGCGCCTCCTGGACGACAGGCGTCGCGAAGTCGACGTCACAGGTGACGAACAGGACGTCGGCGCCCCGGCCGAGCAGCGAGCGGGCGCACGACTTCGCCCGAGCCGGGTTGTTGTTGTTCGTGTCGCAGGTGTCGATCCGGACCTTCCGCCCGCGCTTCGCGTTC
>DASTHD010000100.1:0-4052 GCA_035605555.1 Gaiellaceae bacterium | reverse complement strand
GCAGTTCTGCGAGTGGAAGCAGAGCTTCGGATGCCATTCGACGACGATCTCGTCCGTGGCGTACTCCCGCGGGCCGACACGGTGCGGCGCGCTCATCGTTCGACGGTAGCGCAACAGCGCTCAGTCGGAGGCCAGCTCGCTCGCGAGCTGATGGCGGACGCGGTCTCGCGCTTCCGCGAAGCGAACCGCCTCGTAAGCGATCAGGACAGTTAGGACGCCGGCGAGGACGCCGAGCGTGCCGAGCGCCGGCAGCGCCACGCCGACGGGAATGAGCGCGAGAAGCAGCCCCGCGCAGACAAGACGCTGCTTGTTGAGCGTGTGCAGGTTGCGGAGACGGAAGGAGACGTGCGCGAGGAGATAGACCGCGGCCCCGCCCAGAAGCGCCGCAGCCGGGACGAGATCGAGCGGATCGCCGACATGAGCGAGCGTCTTCTTCAGTCCAAGCGCGAGGAGGACGATGCCGGCGACCATCGGAAAGTGGAGGTACGAGTACGAGTCGCGGGCCATCTCGTTCTGCTCGCGGCCCACGGCGGCTCGGCTGAGGCGGCGTTCGGCGACGAGGGCGACGACGTCGAAGTAGAGCCACCAGAGCGCGGCGGCGACCGCCATTCCCAGCGTGGCCGCCGCGACGACACCCGCATCCACGCCGCCGCTCGCACCCAGGCCGATCGCCACAATCGACTCGCCGAGCGCGATGATGATGATCAGGCCGTGCCGCTCGGCGAAGTGGCCCGGCACGAGCTTCCAGCCCTCGGAGCCGAACAGGAACGGCTCCCCCACGTCCAGGAGGAGCGCGAGCGCCCAGAGCGCGCCCTGCTCCCAGCCGTCCGTGAACGCCGCCGCGACCAGCAGGCCGACGCCGAGCGCGGTGCCGCCGGCCAGCCCGAGCACCGACTGACGCAGCGCCGGATCGTCCCGACTCGCCAGCACGAACAGCCCGATGTGGGCGGCGCGGACGATCCCGTAGGCACAGGCGAAGAGCAGTGCGCTCTCGCCGAACGCACCCGGCACGCAGAGTGCAGCGACAAGAAATCCAGCCATCGCCGCGAACATCACGAGGCGCACCGCGCCCTCCTCGGGATCCACAACGCTCGTCAGCCAGGCGTACCCGGTCCACGGCCACCAGAGGACCCCGAGCACGAGAAGGCCCTTCGCCAACCCTGTCCACGTCGGCTCGGCGGCCATCAGCGCTGTGCACTGGGTGATCGCCAGCACGAAGACGAGGTCGAAGAAGAGCTCGAGCGGAGTGACGCGATCGGTCTGCCGCAGGACTGCAGTCAGCCGCGGCGCACGCTCAGGCGCGGTGGTCGTCACCGCGCAATGGTTGCATTAGGGCCCTAGGCCGAGCAGTCTGCGTCTACGGGGCTCTCGTCCCCGTCCAGACGCGCGAGCAGCTCCGCGAACTGCTCCAGCTCCTCGTCGTCGAAGCGCTCCTGGAGAAGCGACGTGACGCCGACGACGTGCGACTGCGATGCAGCATGGAGCTTCTCGCGTCCCTCGTCGGTGATGACCGCGTAGACGACTCTCCGATCGCTGGCGCACGCGGCCCGCTCGACGTAGCCCGCGGCCTCGAGTCCGTCCAGGAGGCGGGTGACACCGGAAGCGGTGAGGAGCAAGCCCTCCGCGAGGTCGACTCGCCGCATCCGACCTTCGTCGGCGCGTGAGAGGTGCAGCAGCGCCTCAAAGTCGTTGATCGTCAAACCGTGCTCCGCGAGGAGCTCGGCGTTCATGGCACGGGTCGTCGAAGCGTGCGCACGGAGCAGGCGCACCCAGGTGTTCATTGCTCGAGACACTTGTGCGGACAACACTTGACGACTCAACCTTCCCTCGCTACTATTGCTTGCGCACTCAACTATAGCGTACTCAAGGAGGTTTCACCATGAGCACTACGACAGAACTTCGCGGATCCCTGTCTGGCACCTGGCAGCTGGATCCGGTCCACTCCTCGGTCGGATTCGAGATCCCGTACCTCTCGGGCACGTTCAAAGGCCAGTTTCGCGAGGCCGACGCACGGCTGACCGTGACGGATTCGGAGGCGACCCTCGACGGCACCGCGAAGGTCGAGAGCGTCGACGTGAAGGACGAGAACCTCTCGGCCCACCTCCAGTCGCCCGATTTCTTCGACGCGGAGCGCCACCCCGAGCTCATCTTCTCGGCGCAGGACATCAACCTCGGCGACGAGAATGTCGTCGCCCACGGCTTCCTGACGATCAAGGGCGTGACCAAGCCGGTCGAGGTGACCGGGACGATCACCGCCCCGATGGTCGACGCCTTCGAGCGGGAGCGGATCGGCCTCGTCCTCTCGACCACGGTCGATCGCCACGACTTCGGCGTCAGCTGGAACATGCCGCTGCCGACCGGCGAGGCGGCCGTCGGCGACGAGGTCACGGTCGTGGCCGAGCTGTACTTCCTGAGGGCCGAGTAACTCTCGATGAAGATCCTCGGCATCTCAGGGAGCCTGCGGGCTGACTCCTACAACACGAAGCTCCTCCGCGCGGCGGCCGAGTTGCTGCCGCGCGAGGTGGAGCTCGAGCTGTGGAGCGACCTGAAGGCTGTGCCGCCCTACGACGAGGACGACGACGTCCAGCCGGGGCCGGCCGCGGTCAGTGAACTGAAGGCGGCGATTGCCGAGGCCGATGCCGTGCTGTTCGCGACGCCCGAGTACAACGCGTCGATCCCCGGCGTGTTGAAAAACGCGCTCGACTGGGTTTCACGCCCGCCGAAGTCGAGCCCACTGCGCAACAAGCCCGTCGCCGTCGTTGGTGCAAGCACAGGCGCCTTCGGTGCCGTCTGGTCTCAGGCCGAGCTTCGGAAGGTCCTGTCGACGATCGGTGCCCGCGTCCTCGACGTGGACGTCGCCGTCGGACACGCCCACACACGCTTCGACGAGGATGGGCGCTTCGTCGACGACCAGCTGCTCGAGCAACTCGGCGAAGTCGTCGCCGCGCTCGTCGGCGAGGTGGAACACGTCCCGGTCGACCTGGCGGTGACGGCGTGATGCGGATCGAGTCCTCGATCACCGCGATCACCTGGCTCCCGTTCGGCGTGCTCGACGCCCTGGCGAACCTTCCAATCGGGATCGCCGTCGCCCACTACGACGAGCCCCCGCCCGACCCACTCGGCGACCTCGACGAGCTGCGCGAGGCCGACCGGTTCCGGGAGGCGAACGAGCTCCGAGCGTGGATCGATGTCGAGAACGAGGCGATCGTGAACTTCGGCCGCGAGGGACGGAGCGTCATCGCCGATGCCGGCTCAGACCTCGGCGCCGACCAGATTTCTTTCCCGGCGATTGAGTTCCCCGTCCTCCAGCCCGCGCCCACTGTCGGAGACGGATGCGTCCGGTTCCAGCAGACCGTCGGCGGCCGCATCGGCCTACCCGTGCCGCAACCAGTCCGAGGCAAGCCGTACTTCCACATCGGCTCGGCGCAGGCCTGGACGACCGTGGAGCTCGTCCTCCGCGCCGACGGCTCGTCCGAGGGCAGGCTCGTTGCCGCCAGTCCGTTTCCGAGCCATTCGATCTACGACGCGCGGGGCAAGCTCTTAGAGGAGCATGGTTCTGCAGATTTCGCGGGCTGGGCGCGCGAGTCGCTCGAGGACACCCCGTGGGCGGGAGGTGAGCTCGAGGACGAGCTCGACCGCGTCGCTCTGAGAAGCCACGCGACGCTCGATCGGCGCCGCCTCCGGATCGGCGAGACGCTCGTCGAGCAAGGCGACCCGGGCGAAGACATGTTCATGCTGCTGGACGGCGTCCTCCGCGTGGAAATCGACGGCAGGATCGTCGCGCAGGTGGGCTCTGGAGCACTGCTCGGCGAGCTGGCCGTCCTCGGAGACGGCAGGCGCACCGCCACGCTGCGGGCGGTCAGGCCATCCCGGGTGGCGTTGCTGAGAGCACGCGAGCTGGCCGGATCACGGATGTCCGAGCTCGTACGAGCTGAGCGCGCCGGCGCCGCCTGATCAGCGGAACGCCGGCTCGTCCACCGTCAAGCTGCGCGCATCCGCGTCGAGCGTGCACGTGACTCCGAGCGGGAGCGACGCGAGGTGCTTCCCGTGTC
>DASTHD010000055.1:0-3640 GCA_035605555.1 Gaiellaceae bacterium | reverse complement strand
ATCTCGTCCTCGTTCTCCCCGAGCAGCTTCAGGCGCTCGATCGGATTGTCGATCTCCTCGAGCGTTTCCGCCTGCGAAGTCTGCGGCGCCTCGGCCATGGGCTCGCCCGCAGAGATCCTACGCCTAGCGCGAGCGCTGCTTGAGCGCGCGCTCGATCTGGCGGTCCGAGTCACGCTTCGAGATCTCGCGACGCCGGTCGCGGACGTCCTTCCCCTTGGCGAGCGCGAGCTCGACCTTGGCGCGCCCGTTCTTGAAGTAGAGCTTCGTCGGGACGAGCGTGAAGCCGCGCTCCTGCACCTTCCCGGTCAGGTTGTCGATCTCCCGGCGATGCAGGAGGAGCTTGCGGTCGCGATCGGGGTCGTGATTCTGGACGCCCGCCTGGTCGTAGGTGGAGATGTGCGCCCCGACGAGCCAGACCTCGCCGTCGCGGATGTCGCCGTAGGCTTGCTGGAGCTGGGCGCGGCCGTCACGGAGCGACTTCACCTCGGACCCGGTCAGGGCCAGGCCGGCCTCGAAGCGCTCGAGGAGGTGGTACTCGTGCCGCGCCTTTCTGTTCTCCGCGATCAGCTTCTCTCCGGCCATCACGCCACCTGAAGCGCTTGCCCGAGCCACGAGCGCAGCTCCATGAGGAACTGCGGGTCGATCGCATGTGGAAGCGGGTACTCGCGGTAGAGCACCGACGCACCGGCGTCTTCGAGGATCTTCCTCGCCTGGCGCCCGAACTCGACGGGGATGATCGGGTCATAGGTCCCGTGGCCGATCGCAACCGGCGGAGTCTCGCTCAGGTCGAGCTCGAATCCCTCGACCGTCGGGATGAAACCGGAGAGCGCGATCAACGCCGCCGGCCGCGGACGGCCGGGGCCGAGGCCGATCGAGTACGCCATCACAGCGCCCTGCGAGAAGCCGCCGAGCACGGTTGCGCCGTGCGAGATCCCGCGCTCCTCGAGAAAGCCGTCGAGCCAGGCGCCGACCTCCGCGTAGGTCGCGAGGAACGTGTCGCGATCCGGGTAGCCCACCTGCTGGAGCGCGTACCAATGTGCGCCGCCCGGCGGCAGGGACAGCGGGCCGCGCGGCGTCACCCCGAGAAGCCGCCGCTCCGGGTCGAGGAACTCCAGGAGCGGAAACAGGTCGTGCTCGTCCGCGCCGCGCCCGTGGAAGAGGACGAGCGCGCCATCCGGCTCGCCTGCCGGCTCTCTTACTTGGTAGTCCACGCAGCCCGCGGATCGGGCAGCGGCGTGAGGACTTCTTCGAGCCGGTCACGCAGCGGCTCGTAGTCCGGCGGCAGCGACAGCCGCTCGCCCAGCGACTCCAACGGCTCGTCGGCGGTGAAGCCCGGCCCGAGCGTCGCGATCTCGAAGAGGACGCCGCTCGGCTCGCGGAAGTAGATCGAGCGGAAGTAGAAGCGGTCGATGACGGGCGTCGGGTTCGCACCGGTCCGCGCGACGCGTTCCCGCCAAGCGACGTGGTCGTCCGTCGGGCTAGCCCAAGCAACGTGGTGAACGGTGCCGGCGCCGGGAATGCCCGGCTCGGCGGGCGGCTCGTCGTAGCCGTACAGCCCGCCTCGCTGGTCGCCGCGGGCCTCCCACTCGTTCTCGCCGCGCGGCTCGAACGCGAGCGTTTCCTCGAGGAAGCCCTTGCTCGCCTCGGGGGCCCGGGAATACGCCCGGACCGAGTCGAAGCCCTGGAGCGCGAGCTCGGACGGGATCTCGGGATGCTCGGCGATCAACGGCTCGTCCTCGGTTTCGCTGACCACGAGCTCGAGCCCGAGCCCTTCGGGATCCTCGAAGCGCAGGCGGCCGTCCTCCCGGACCGGCTCGACGCCTTTCGCACGCAGGCGCTCCTCCCAGAAGTCGAGCGCCTCCTCCGACGCGACGCGCCACGTGATCGTGTGGATCATCCCGGCCCCCGCACGCCCACGCCGCGCTCCCGGATATTCGAAGAACGTGATGTCCGAGCCGGTGCTTCCCTGCTCGTCCGCATAGAAGAGGTGGTAGACGGTCGGGTCGTCCTGGTTCACGGACTTCTTCACGAGCCGCAGCCCGAGGACGTCCGCGTAGAACTCGACGTTGCCCGGCGCATCGGCCGTGATGCAGGTGATGTGGTGGATGCCTTCGAGCTTCATGGGAGCGCGAGTTCTATTTTGCCTGCCGGGCGGTCGATGTCGGTGACGCGGACCTCGATCGGCTCACCAAGCCGATACCTGCGGCCGCCTCGCCGCGCGACGAGCGCCGTCCCGAGCCCGTTGAGCTCGAGGTAGCCGGGCAGCTTGCGGACGGGCAGATAGCCCTCGAAGACGTCGCCGAAGCGGGCGAAGATGCCCGACTCGATCAGTCCGGTGATCTCGCCCGCGAAGCTCTCCTCCCAGCCGCGGTCGTACAGGACGGCCTCGAGAAGCCACGCGAGGCAGATGTCATCCGCGCGATGCTCGACCTCCGCGATCGCGCGCTCCTTGGCCGAGTTGTGTTCGGCGAGCTCGGGGAGCTCATCCGGCAGCGGCTCGTCGGCCGCGCCGAGCTCACGTAGGAGCGTGCGATGGACGACGAGGTCGGGATAACGGCGGATCGGCGAAGTGAAGTGACAGTAGGCCGGACTGGCGAGCCCCGAGTGGCCGAGGTTCTTCGGGTCGTAGCGCGCCTGCTTCAGCGCACGGAGGACGAGGGCCGGGAACGCCTCCACCCCGCGCCCCGACGACTCGATGTACTCGCTCACCCGCTCGCTGATCCGGCCGGCCAGCTTCGCGGCCTCCGCCGCTGTGAGGCGCTCCTCGTCCGGCGCCGGCGGTGTGGGAACCTCGAGATCGGCCAGCTTCGCGACCAGGAGCGAGATCGCCTGCGGATCGGGGCGCTCGTGAACGCGGTAGAGACTCTCCCGCCGTCGGCCGGCCAGCAGGCCGGCCACGGCCTCGTTCGCGAGGATCATCAGCTCCTCGACGAGCATGTGCGCGTGCGGCTCCGACTCGAGCCAGGCACGCTCGACCCCGCCCCCGCCGTCGAAGGCGAAGACGATCTCCCGCGTCGTGATCCGGAGCGCACCGCGGTCGAAACGACGCCGGCGGAGCTCGAGCGCCAGACGTTCCGAGAGACGAAGCGCCTCGGCGAGGTCTTCGGAGACGCGTTCCTCCCCGGCCAGGATGCGCTCAGCCTGGCCGTAGGTCAGGCGCTCGCGGCTGCGGATCACCGACCGGTAGAACGAGGCTTCTCCAGCCTGGAGATCGGAGCCGAACGGAACCTCGACCGTGACGCAGAGGCGATCCTCGTTCGGGCGGAGGCTGCAAAGGTCGTCCGAGAGCCGCGGCGGCAGCATCGGCGCCACCCGGCCGGGCACGTACGCCGAGAACGAGCGCCTGGCCGCGCCGAGGTCGAGCAGAGAGCCGGCAGGGACGAAGTGCGAGACGTCGGCGATGTGCACCCACGCGCGCAGCCCGTCTCCCTCACGCTGGACCGAGATCGCGTCGTCGAAGTCCTTGGCCGTCTCGGGATCGATCGTGAACGCAAGCTGCTCACGGAGATCGACTCGGCCCTCGAGCGTCGCCGGAGGCGGGTCGTGCGGCTCGTGTTCCTCGACGAGGCCTTCCTCCTCGAGCAGCGCCTCGAGCACGCTCTCGACGGAGTCGGCGGGGCCGAGCGCCTTCTCGAGGCGC
>DASTHD010000043.1:0-9986 GCA_035605555.1 Gaiellaceae bacterium | reverse complement strand
GGCCGGCTGGCTTTGGAGCTCGCGGACGGCCGGGCGGACGAGCTGACCCTCGCGTACTACGGCGGCCTATCGGGTTACGACACGCGGCTGCTGACGGTCGCGGCGCTGAATGGGGCCTTCCAGGGCCGCTCGGACACCCCGGTCAACTACGTCAACGCGCCCTTGATCGCGGCCGAGCGAGGCATCGAAGTCCGCGAGGAGCGCCGTCGCGCCAGCCGCGACTTCACCAACCTCGTGCGCGTGGTCGTCCGCTCGAACGGGGACGAGGTGCGCGTCGCCGGAACGACGATCGGGAAAGACAACCGCCACTGGCTGGTCAGCGCGCTCGGCTTCGAGCTCGAGATGGAGCTCGCGCCGCTGCTCGTGTTCTTCCGCTACGACGACGTCCCGGGGGTGATCGGCCGGGTCGGGACGCTCTTCGGCGAGGCCGGCGTGAACATCGCCAACATGGCCGTCTCCCGAACACGCCGCGGCGGCAAGGCGCTGATGGCGCTGTCGGTGGACAGCAAGGCGCCGGACGAGCTGGTCGAGCGCGTTCGCGCCGAGGGCTTCGACGACGCCAGGTTCATCAGTTTGAGTTGACGGGGGCGGATTAATCCTGTCCCCATGAACAGAGAAAGTCGCGGCGGCGGCTGGGTCGTCGCCCAGTTCGTCCTCTTCGGACTGATCTTCCTCAGCCTCTTCTTCGGCGACGGTGTCACGCCGCTCGGCTGGATCGTGGCGGCCGCCGGCCTCGCCCTCGGAATCTGGGCCGGCCGAACGATGGGCGATTCCCTCTCGGCGTACCCGCGGCCGCCGCGCGGCTCCGAGCTCGTCCAGACGGGGCCGTTCCGGCTCATTCGTCACCCGATCTACGTCGGAGGCACGCTCTTCTTCGCCGGCCTGGGGCTCGTTTTCTCCGTCTACGCGCTGGCACTCACAGGCGTGCTCGCGCTTCTTTGGGTCTTCAAGGCTCGCTACGAGGAGCGGCTCCTCGCCGAGCGCTTCCCGGAGTACGAGGACTACCGGCGGCGGACGGTCTTCTAGGCGCCGATACGCTTCCGGCGATGCAGGCGACCTGGCCGGAGGACGTCGAGCGCGTCGCGGCGTTCCTTCGCGAAGGCGGCGTGGAGGCGCGCATCGAAGAGTTTCCCGCCGGGACGCTGACCGCCGAGGACGCCGCCCGCGCCGTCGGCTCCAAGCTCGCGCAGATCGTGAAGTCGCTCGTGTTCGACGCCGACGGCAGCCCCCTCGTCGTGATGATCCCAGGTGACCGTCGCGCCGACTCGCGGAAGGTGGCGCAGGCAGCCGGCGCCCGCAAGGCGAAGGTTGCAGGCCCCGATCGCGTCCGGGCGGTGACGGGGTTCGAGCCCGGCGCCGTTGCGCCGTTTCCGCTGCCGAAGGTCGATCGCGTGCTCGTCGACCGGCAGGTGCTCGTCCACGACCGGGTCTGGATCGGGGCGGGCTCGCCGCACCACGTGGCTACGCTTTCGCCGTCCGATCTGGTGCGGCTCGCGAAGGCCGAGCCCGTAGACGCCGTCGTAGAGGCCACATAACATCAGTTAGGAGGGCTGCGGAGAAGATGCGCGAGACCGAGAAGATCTGGATGAGCGGGGAGCTCGTGGACTGGGCGGACGCGAAGATCCATGTCGGCTCGCACGGCCTGCACTACGGCACCGGTGTCTTCGAGGGCATTCGGTGCTACGAGACTCCGCAGGGCCCGGCCGTCTTCCGGCTCCAGGATCACCTCAAGCGGCTCGAGGCTTCCGCGCGCCTTCTGTACATGGACCTGCCGTACACGGTTGGCGAGCTCCGGGAGGCGTGTCTCGAGCTGATCGGGGTCAACGGGCTGCCGGAGTGCTACCTCCGGCCGATTGCCTTCTACGGCTACGGCGAGCTCGGCGTCTCCACCGAGGGGAACCCGGTCGAGGTCGTGATCATGAGCTGGCCCTGGGGCGCCTACCTCGGCGACGACGGGATGAAGAACGGCATCCGCGCGAAGATCTCCACGTGGAAGCGCGTCGGCGCAAACACGATTCCGCATGCCGCGAAGGCGACCGGCATCTACCTGAACTCGATGCTCGCGGTGATCGAGGCGAACCGCGCCGGCTACCAGGAGGCGATCCTCCTCACCGACGACGGCTACATCGCGGACGGGTCCGGCGAGAACGTCTTCGTCGTCCGAGACGGCGCGATCTACACGCCGCCGCTTTCGACCTCGATCCTCCCTGGGATCACGCGCGAGACGATCATCGAGATCGCACAGGACCTCGGGCACACGGTCGAGGAGCGGAACCTGATCCGCACCGACCTCTACCTCGCCGACGAGGTCTTCATGTGCGGCACCGCCGCCGAAGTCACGCCGATCCGGTCGGTCGACGACCAGGAGATCGGCCCGCCGGGCGAGATCACGCTCAAGCTGCAGAAGGCGTACCTCGACACGGTGCGCGGCGGCAGCGAGCGATGGTCGCACTGGCTCGACTACGCGACGATTCCGTCGCCGGCGCCGGCCCAGGCGTGAGCGAAGCCGCGACGCGGCGGATCCCACTCGCAAAGCCGTTCCTCGACGAGAAGGAGGAGGAGCTCGTCCTCGAGGTGCTGCGGTCCGGGCGGCTCTCGCTCGGTCCCACGATCGACCGCTTCGAGGAGGCGATCGCCGAGCGGGTCGGCGCCCCATATGCGGCGGCGGTCTCGAGCGGCACAGTGGGTCTGCACCTGCTCGTCCACATCGCCGGCATCGGCCCCGGCGACGAGGTGATCACCTCGCCGCTCTCCTTCGCGGCTTCGGCGAACTGCTTCCTCTACGAAGGCGCGACGCCCGTGTTCGCCGACGTCGACCCGGCGACGTGGAATCTGGACGTGGACGCCGTGGAGACGGCGATCACCGAGCGCACGAAGGCGCTCGTCGCCGTGGACATGTTCGGCTACCCGTGCGAGCTCGAGCCGCTCCAGGAGCTGTGCGAGCGGCGCGGGATCACGCTGATCGAGGACTCCGCCGAAGCGCTCGGCGCCGAGTACGCCGGCCGCCCGATCGGATCGCACGGCCCGCCGTGCGTCTTCGGCTTCTATCCGAACAAGCAGGTCGCGACGGGCGAGGGCGGGGTCGTGACGACCCACGACGAGGAGGAGTGGAAGCTTCTGCGTAGCCTGCGGAACCAGGGCCGCTCGTACGAGGGTGGCGGCTGGTTCAACCACGTCCGCCTCGGCTTCAACTACCGGTGGACCGACCTCCAGGCGGCGGTCGGCCTGGCCCAGCTCGCGAAGCTCGACCGGATGCTCGAGCTCAGGCATGAGGCGGCCGAGCGGTACAACCGCCTGCTCGGCGACGTGGACGGCGTGTCGCTCGCGCCCGCGGACGACGATCGGCACACGAGATCGTGGTTCGTCTACGTCGTCGAGCTCGATCCGGCGGTCGACCGGGCGCGGGTGATGGTCGAGCTGCGCGAGCGCGGCGTCGACGCGGCCGAGTACGTCCCGGTGATCCATCTCCTGACCTACATGCGCGAGCGCTACGGGTTCTCCGAGGGGCTCTGTCCTGTCGCCGAGGAGATCTCCAGCCGCACCCTCGCCCTGCCGTTCTTCCCGGCGATCGATCCCGCCGACCAGGAGTACGTCGTCGAGACGCTGAAGTCCGCGCTGGCCGGCTGACCGCCGCAGTCATAATCGCCCCGTGGCGAACGGCGCGAACCGGATGGTCTTCCTCGGTTTCGGGAAGTACGCCCGCGCCGACAAGATCTACGCGCTGGAACCGCTGACCGGTGACGACCGTGGTGGCGGCCGCCGCACCCGCGTCTGGATCGAGGGGGTGCCCGACCCGATCATCGCCGGCCGCACCGAGCACACGATCCTGCGCGAGATGGGCCAGGAGGCGGCCGCGAACACGCAGCTCATCGACCAGGCGCTCGACCTGGCCGAGCGGATCTCGGCCGGTGTCGAGAGCGGCCGCGTCGATCTCGCCGACCTCGGTCGCCGCTCGCGCCGGCTGCTCGAGTCGACGGCCTCGCCTCAGGACGACGACAGCAAGCTCTTCTGACCGGGCCTGAGTGACCGACGTCGGCCGCCCGGAGCCGCCGGACCGCGGCCTGCTCTCGAAGGTCACCGTGGACATCCGGCCGCTGCGCGCCTCGCGCGACTTCCGGCGCCTCTGGTTCGGAACGGGCATCTCGGCGGTCGGCAGCCAGATCACCACGGTCGCGATCCCATTCCAGCTCTACGAGCTCACAGGGTCCACGCTTTTCGTCGGCCTCCTCGGGCTCGCGGCGCTCGTCCCGCTGTTGATCGTGCCCATCTACGGCGGCGCCGTGGCCGACGCCGTCGACCGCCGGCGGATGCTGCTGATCTCCGACGTCGCGCTGCTCCTCGTCACCGGCGGCCTGCTCGTGAACGCGCTGCTGCCGAGCCCGAAGGTGTGGTTCCTGTTCGTGGCCGAGGCGCTGGGAACCGCGGCCTACGGTTTCCAGCGGCCCGCGCGGAACGCGCTGACCCCGCGCCTGGTCGGCGACGACCTACTGCTCCCGGCGATCGCGGTCGAGGACGTCGTGTCCACGCTCGCGCGGGTCGTAGGGCCGTCGCTGGCAGGCGTCCTGATCGGAATCGTCGGACTGTCCGGCGCTTACGCGATCGACATCGGCACCTTCGCCGCGTCCCTGATCGCGATCTGGCTGCTCCCGGCCGTCCCGCCCGCGCCCGACGCGGACCGGCCGAGCCTCCAGTCGATCCTCGACGGCTTCCGCCTGATCAAGAAGCGGAAGGCTCTGCTCGGGATCTTCCTCGTCGACACGAACGCGATGATCTTCGGCATGCCCCGCTCGCTGTTCCCGGCGCTCGCAGACAACCTCGGCGGTGGCCCGGGCGCGCTCGGACTGCTCTATTCCGGGACCTCGGCCGGCGCGCTCGCAGCGTCCGTGACCTCCGGCTGGATGATGACCGTTCGCCGTCAGGGCCTCGGCGTGCTGGTCGCGGCCGGGGCGTGGGGAGTGGCGATCATCTTCGTCGGCCTCGCCCACTCGATCTGGATGGCCTTCGCCTTCCTCGCCGTTGCCGGCGCCGCGGACTTCGTCAGCGCCGTCCTCCGCGGGAACATCCTCCTCGCCGCCACACCCGACTCGATGCGCGGCCGGCTGTCGGGGATCGAGCTCGCGCAGGTGGCGGGCTCACCAGAGCTCGGCAACCTCGAGGCCGGCATCGTCGCATCGCTGACGAGCGTGCGGGCGTCGATCGTGTCGGGCGGCGTTCTCACCGTCGCCGGGACGGCTGCGATCGCGCTCGCGCTGCCGGCCTTCGGCCGCTACGACGCGCGCAGGCCGCAGCAGGAATGAGCCTCGGACGCGAGTTCTTCGACCGCTCGGTCCACGAGATCGCGCCGGACCTGGTCGGTGTGACCCTGCTGGTCGACGGCGTCGGCGGTCCGATCGTCGAGGTCGAGGCCTACGACCACGAGGACCCGGCTGCGCACGGCTTTCGCGGCCGCACCGAGCGCAACCGCTCGATGTTCGGCCCGGCGGGTCATGCCTACGTCTACCGCTCCTACGGAATCCACTGGTGCCTCAACTTCGTCTGCGAGCCGCAGGGTGTCGCGAGCGCCGTACTGATCCGCGCGCTCGAGCCTCGGCACGGGCTCGAGGAGATGATCCGGCGGCGCGGGGTGGAGGATCCGCGGCTGCTCGCCTCGGGCCCCGGCCGGCTCTGCCAGGCGCTCGGGATCGACGCCGAGTACGACGGGCTCCCGCTCGATCATCCGCCGTTCGAGCTGCTCCCGCGGGAGGTGAAGCCCGAGCTCGCCGTCGGCTCTCGCGTGGGGATCACGAAGGCCGCAGAGCAGCCGTGGCGCTACGGCCTTGCGGGCTCCCGGTTCCTCAGCCGGCCGATACGACCAGCCGGATAGGCATGCCCGGGGCGGCGGCGATGGGCCCGCGCGGCTCCTGCCGGACGACGCGGCCGTGAACGAGGCCGCCGACGACGGCGGGCTGGAGCTTCATCCGCTCGAGCCGGCGGATCGCCGCGTTCACCGGCATCCCGACGACCCGCGGCACGACGCCGAAACGCGGCTTGGCGAGCACGAGGATCACCCTGTCGTACGCGGACAAGGTCCCTCGCTTCGGGATCTGGCCGAGCACGACGTCGAGGCGCTGTCCCTTCGCGGCCGGTTTGTAGACCACGTCGTACCGGAGCGGCTGAGCCGCGAGCTGCGCCCTGGCATCGTTCAGGGTCGAGCCGATCAGCCGCGGCACTGCCACCTCGTTCGGCTTGCAGTCGGCGGTCTTCTTCGGCCCCTCCCCCGAGAACACCCAGATGTTGCGCGTCCCGCGGCAGAGGCCGTTGTCGATCTGCACCCTGCCGGCGCGCTGCACGACGCTGACGGGCACGGCGTAGGGGAGGCTCGGCGAGTCGAAGTACGCGGGCTCGGCCTTCAGGTAGGCGAGCGCCTGTTGCATGAACGTCTTCCAGATGAGCGCCGGGAACGTGCCACCGGCGACGGGATCCCCCTCGTACTCGGTCAGCATCGGCACGAGCATGTTCGGGTAGCCGACCCACACCGCGACGGCGAGCTGCGGCGTGTAGCCGACGAACCACGCGTCGCCGTAGTTCTCGGTCGTCCCGGTCTTGCCGGCAACCTGGCGGTCCGGCAGCGCCGCCTTCGTGCCGGTTCCCGACGTGACCACCTTCTGGAGGATCTGGTTGACGAGCTTCGCGCGCTCC
The DNA here is from genome assembly GCA_035605555.1 of Gaiellaceae bacterium. GTDB lineage: Bacteria > Actinomycetota > Thermoleophilia > Gaiellales > Gaiellaceae > JACDAN01. The sequence goes on along the minus strand of DASTHD010000043.1, from coordinate 3,308 downwards.
TCGTTCAGCGCCTGGAACTCGACGACCTTGTTCTGCTTCGGCCGCTGGCCGGATTTGGCGACGGAGACGATCGCACGAGGCCGGTTTCCGAAGATCGAGCCGTCGACGCGCCGGCCGCCGTTCGCGAAGGTCGAGAAGGCGCGCGCCATCTCCAGCGGGTTGACGGCTTCGGCGCCGAGGCCGATCGCGAAGTAGTCGTCGAGTTGGCTCTTGATCCCGAGCCGTTGCGCCATCACCCTGACATTCCTCGGGCCGACGAGCGCCGTCAGCTGCGCGTAGACCGAGTTGTCGGAGTGGACGGTCGCGTCGGTGAGGTTGATGGAGCCGAGGTACTCGTCCTCGTAGTTCGACACCGTCCAGAGCTTGTCGCCGAGCGGGATCGTCGTCGGCTTCGAGACGAAGGTGCTGTCAGGCGCGATGCCTGCCTTCAGCGCCGCAGCGAGCACGAAGGGCTTGAAGGACGACCCCGCCTGCCGCTCGCCCTGGACGGCGAGGTTGAACTGGCTCTCGCGGAAGTTGGAGCCGCCGATCATCGCCTTGATCGCGCCGGTGCGTGGATCGACGGCGACGAGCGCGGCGGCGGGGCCGTCCGGCTTCTTGAGCCACCGCGCGATGGCGTGATGGCCCATCTTCTGGAGCTCGAGGTCAAGGGTCGTCTTCACCTCGAGCCCGCCGCCGTAGACGCCTCGCGTGCGGTACTTGTCGACGAGCTGCTGGATCACGTAGTTCGTGAAGTAGCCGCCGGGCCCCCGAGTGTCGGGCGCCCGGACGTCGTGCGGAAGCGGGTCGGCGTTCGCGGCCCGGAACTGCGCCTGCGAGATCGAGCCCTGGTCGAGCATCGTCCGCAGGACGACCTTCCGGCGGGCATGCGCCGCTTTCGGGTTCGCTACCGGGTCGTAGCGGCTCGGATCGGCGGGGAGGCCGGCGAGGAGCGCCGCCTCCGCCAGGGTCATCCGCTTCGCGTGGTGGCCGAAGTAGGTCACCGACGCCTGGTCGACGCCGTAGGCCCCGTTGCCGAAGTAGATCGTGTTCAGGTAGGCCGTGAGGATCTTCTTCTTCGACCACTGCTGCTCGAGCTGCCAGGCGAGCGCCGCCTCGCGCAGCTTCCGGCCGATCGAGCGCTGGTTGCGCACGTAGGTGTTCTTGATGAACTGCTGCGTGATCGTCGAGCCGCCCTGCACGACGCCTTGCTGCGTCACGTCCTGCCAGACCGCGCGGCCGATCGCGCGGAGGTCGACACCGCGGTGCTCGAAGAACCGGCGGTCCTCGACGGACACGATCGCCTGCTTCATCACCGGCGAGATGTCGTTGTAGTCGACGAGCACCCGGTTCTCGGTTCCGCGGAGGACGGCCAGGACGCGGTTCCCGGTGGAGTCGTAGATCTTGGTGTTGGCCTGGTGCCGCTGGCGCGATGGGTCGAGCTTCGGGATCTCGCCGGCGATGGCCGTGACGAGGCCGAAGGTGAACGAGGCGAACGCCAGCACGAGGAGCGCGAACGTGAGGATCAGCAGACGACGCTTCCTGATCCTGCGCCCCCTCTTCGGCGCCGGCGATTCTCGGCGGCGGCGAATACGCAAGATCCGCGGAGTGTAGTGTCGCCGCGTGACGGTCGCCGACCTGACCCGGAACGCCGTCGACGTCCTACCGGAGGGCGGTCTCGAGGAGAAGTTGAAGCTCGGCCGGCCGTTGCGCGTGAAGCTCGGGATCGACGTCACCGCGCCTCACATAACGCTCGGCAACGGGATCCCGCTCCAGCGCATGCGCGCCTTCCAGGACGAGGGGCACGTCGGCGTCCTGATCGTCGGCGACTACACGACGCGGATCGGCGATCCCTCGGGCCGTTCGGCGGAACGGCCTGTGATCGACGACGCAGCGATCGACCGAATGGCCGAACGGTTCTTCGAGTCGGCTTACACGATTCTCGACCCGGACCGGACGGAGGTCCGCTTCAACGGCGAGTGGCTCTCGAAGCTCTCGTACGCCGATGTAGTCGGGCTGGCGCGGACGATCACCGTGGCGCGGATCCTCGAGCGCGACGATTTCGCGAAGCGATTCGCGGCCAGGGAGCCGATTTCGGTCTCGGAGCTCCTCTACCCGTTGATGCAGGCCTACGACTCGGTGGCGGTCGAGGCCGACGTCGAGCTCGGGGGCACCGATCAGACCTACAACCTGCTCGCGGGCCGCGAGGTGATGGCGGCCCACGGGCTCGAGCCGCAGGTCGCGCTGACGACGCCGCTGATCTCGAGCTGGGACGGGCGGAAGATGAGCGGCTCCCTCGGCAACTACATCGCCCTGGTCGAGGATCCGGCGGAGCAGTTCGGGAAGACGATGCGCCTCCCGGACTCGATGCTGCCCGACTACTACCGCCTCGTGATGCAGTCCGACGACGACCCGCTGGCCGGCGATCCGATGGAGGCGAAGCTCCGCCTGGCTCGGTTCATCGTGGCGCGGGCGCATGGGGAGGAGGCCGCGCAGGAGGCCGAGGAGCACTTCACGCGCGTCGTCCGCGAGGGTCAGGCGCCCGACGACGTGCCCGAAGCCCCGCTCGCAAACGGTGATCCCGTCCACCTGCCGGCAGTGTTGGCGTCGGCGTTCGGGGTGACGACGAGCGAGGCGCGAAGGCTGATCGGGCAGGGCGCCGTCAGGGTGAACGGCGAGCCCGTCAGCGAGCTCGATGTTCCGCGCGCTACCCTGGAAAACGCGCTTGTCCAAGCGGGAAAACGCCGTTTCGTCCGCTTGACAGCGACCTAAGCGTTGCTACCATACGCGGGCTGCTCGGACGGGCGGCGCAGGAAAGTCCCTGTTCCTCGACGATCGGAGAGCCCCGGACAGACGGATACGAACTCAGTAGTTCGGATCAGTCGGGGCCTCTGGCGCGAGTCGGAGGCTTTTTTACGTCGTCACGAAGAGAGCGACGGTCTTTGAAAACTCAACAGCGTGCGTTTGAACGCCGAGACCTGAGTGCCGGCTTGCCGGAGCTCAGGCTCTCAACCTGTCTGTCTCGAGACCTTCGGGTCGAGAGGCATTCTTTGAGCACCAAGCTCGAAGTGAACAAGTTGTCACGCCGGCCGCTTGCGGCCGGATCTGACACAGATACCTTCACGGAGAGTTTGATCCTGGCTCAGGACGAACGCTGGCGGCGCGCTTAACACATGCAAGTCGAGCGAGAACCAGTCCTTCGGGACTGGGGACAGCGGCGAACGGGTGAGTAACACGTGAGTAATCTGCCCTCGGCACCGGGATAGCCCGGGGAAACCCGGATTAATACTGGATAGCCTTTCGAGTCTTCGGACTCGTCAGAAAAGGTG
>DASTHD010000181.1:0-3963 GCA_035605555.1 Gaiellaceae bacterium | reverse complement strand
CGCCGGTTCCGCAGCGAGCGGGTGGTCGGATAGTGGCAACGGCCGAAGTCAGCGTCGAGCGCCCGGCGGCTACGACCGGCGAGAAGGCGGTCCGCATGATCTCGCGCACGCCGATCCACGTCGGGCTTCTGCTGATCGCCGTGATCTGGCTTGTGCCGACAGTCGGACTCGCGGTGACGTCGTTCCGCCCCCGCAGCGACATCCAGTCCTCGAGCTGGTGGAGCTCGCTCACCGACTTCAACTTCACGCTCCACAATTACGACCTCGTGCTGAGCAACGCGAAGATGGGCTCGGCCTTCGTCAACAGCCTGATGATCACAATCCCGTCGACGCTGCTGCCGCTGGCGCTGGCCGCCATGGCCGCCTACGCGTTCTCGTGGATCAACTTCCCGTTCCGGGACACGATCTTCCTGTTGATCGTCGCGCTGATGGTGGTGCCGATCCAGATGGCGCTCGTCCCGCTCCTGCGGCTCTTCCGGGATCTCAGCCTCGCCGATTGGTACTGGGGGATCTGGCTCGCGCACACCGCCTTCGGGCTTCCGCTCGGGATCTTCCTGCTCCGAAACTTCTTCATCACGCTGCCTCGAGACCTGATCGAGGCGGCGAAGGTGGACGGCGCCTCCCACGCGCGGATCTTCCTCAAGGTCGTTCTGCCGCTCTCCGTGCCGGCGCTCGCGTCCTTTGCGATCTTCCAGTTCCTCTGGGTCTGGAACGACCTGCTGATGGCCCTGATCTTCGTCCAGAACTCCGACCTCTGGCCGATGACGATCCGCATCAACCAGATGCAGTCGACGTACGGGATCGAGTGGCACCTCCTGAGCGCCGGAGCGTTCCTGCTGATGATCGTGCCGCTGGCGGTGTTCTTCGCGCTGCAGCGCTACTTCGTCCAGGGCCTCCTGGCCGGCTCGGTCAAGTAGCGGCGGCCAATGCGCGGATGGCGTCGGCGTAGCGGCCGGCGTCGCGGATCCCGAGCTCGCCCGGCCTGAGCTCGACGACGAACGCGCGGGACCCGGGGAAGTCGCGGTGCTGCCAGGCGGTCGCTGAGCCCGGCGGCCAGCGCAGCCGGCGGAAGCGCAGGCCGGCGAGCCGGGCGTAGCGGCGGGCGACGCCGACGCTCGGTCCCCAGGCGCGCACGAGCGTCTGGGGCTGGTGGAACCAGATCGTCACGTCGGGTCGCAGCCGCTCGACGAGGCCCATGGCCAACTGCGTCTCGACCTCAGACCCGGGGGAACGCCCGGAGGTCGGAAGGGCACGCCACGTCCCGGGGAAGTTCCGGTTGAGGTCGACGCCTCGTGCGTTGCCGCGCCGCTTCGCGGCGTGGCCGTCGGGATTGAGGTCCTGTACCACGGCGATCGAGCCCCGTCGCGGCGGTCTCGAGTGCAGGAGCCGCGTCGCGACGACGCTGCCGGCGCACTCGTTCCCGTGAATGCAGCCGACGACGAGGATCCGTGGCCGCCCCGAGCCGAGCGTGAAGAGCCGGATCGGGAGCCCGCGGGTGCTCTCACCGATCTCCTCGGAACGGACCCCGTCACCCGGCAGCCGGACGTGCATGTGGTTGTCGTGGTAGGCGGGCAGTGGCTCGACCACGGCCGGCGGGCCGGTCAGGCCGAGGCGAGGCCCGACGAAGACCTTTGCGGCGCCGGCCGCCACGAACCGGTCGAGGAGATCTTGGGCGAGGTCGTGGTCGAGCTGACGGCGCGCCGTCGGAGGGCGTTCGCGACGGTCGCGGCGCGGGTAGTAGACGTCGGCGTCGAGGCCGTTCTGGTGCGACGCATGGCCTGGCGCGCCGAAACGTCGGCCGAACTCGCCACCGTGCGGCCGCGAGAGATCCCCGACGCCGACTCGCGCGGCACCGGGATGCGCCTCCGCGTACTCGTGCAGGACGCGCGTCAGCATCCGGACGAGCCGCGCGTTCCCGTAGCGACGCCAGCCGGGATTCGGCGAGCGCTTGTGCACGTGGTCCCAGGTGAAGAAGTCGGGGCTCTCAGCCGGCAGCTGCACGCCCCGGACGAGCCTCCCGTCCCACGGGACGCCGAGCGACCGAGACGGAGGCGCGGCGCCGGCGGCGGAGCAGGCGAGCGCTGCCGCCAGCAGCCCGCAGAGCATCCACTTCATGCCCGCAACCTACGCACTAGAGTCAGCCGCTTGCCGACCGTCCACCTCGTCCCCCACACCCACTGGGACCGCGAGTGGTACCTCCCGTTCCAACGGTTCCGGCTGCGCCTCGTCGGGCTGATCGACCGTCTCCTCGACACGATGGAGGCGGACCCGCGCTACCGGTTCACGCTCGACGGGCAGCTCGCCACGGTCGACGACTACCTCGAGGTGCGGCCCGAGGCGGAGCCGCGGATCCGCCGGCTCGTCGAGGAAGAGCGCCTCGCGATCGGGCCGTGGCAGGTGCTGATGGACGAGTTCCTGGTCTCGGGCGAGACGATCCTCCGGAACCTCGAGTACGGGCAGCGGCGCGGTGAGGAGCTCGGCGGCGCGATGGCAGTCGGGTACCTGCCGGACATGTTCGGCCACGTCGCGCAGATGCCGCAGATCCTGAGGCTAGGCGGCATCGATCAGGCGGTCGTGTGGCGCGGCGTCCCGGCGGAGATCGACTCGCACGTCTTCGAGTGGGAGGCGCCGGACGGCTCCTCCGTCCGCGCGGAGTATCTCCCGCACGGGTACGGGAACGGCGCGTACCTGCTGGACGTGCCGGGACAGCTCGGCCGCGGGCTCGAGGCGGTTCGCGCCTCGCACCGCGACTTCTTCGGCGACGAGCCGATCCTGGCGATGTTCGGCACCGACCACATGGAGCCGCTCCCCCAGCTCGCCGACCTGCTCGAGGAGAGCGGGGCGGCGGTGCAGGTCTCGACGCTGCCTGCCTATCTCGAGAGCCTCGACGGCAGGCCGCACGCCTCCCGCTGGCGGGGCGAGCTGCGCTCCAGCGCCCGCGCAAACATCCTGATGGGGACGCTCTCGGCGCGGCTCGACCTGAAGGCGGCGATGGCCCGTGCTGAGCGCGCGCTCGCGCGATACGCGGAGCCGTTCCAGGCCCTCTACGGCGCCGCCTGGCCGGACCGGCTGCTCGACCTCGCCTGGCGCCGGGTGATCGAGAACTCCGCGCACGACTCGATCTGCGGCTGCTCGGTCGACGAGGTCTCGACGCAGGTGCTCGTCCGCTGCGCCGAGGCCGAGCAGATCGCGATGGGGCTCGCCGACGACGCGGTCAGGCGTGAGGCGGCGAAGGCGCCCCTCGGCACCGTCGCTGTGTTCAACCCGTCTCCGGTCGCCCGCACCGGGCTCGTCGAGCTCAACCTCGCGGTGCCTGACGAGTGGGACGAGCTCGCGCTCGAGACCGCCGACGGAGCACGAATCGCAGCCCAGGTAGTCGACCGGAACGAGCCGCTCCTCTATACGGAGCGGATCCGCGGATCCGAGGCGCCGGAGTGGCTTCGACGGCGCCTCCACGGCCGCGAGCTCTTCGCGCGACGCCTCAACGGCTTGACGATCGCCGGTCGGCAGATCACGTTCCTCGTCGACGACGAGGACAACCCGATCTGGCTGCACCTCGACGAGCTGAAGCAGGAGCTCGCGCTTGCGACGCGGGGCGCCGACGACGAGTGGGAGATCCGGATCGCGGCCCGGCCCCGGACGACCGTGGTGGCGGAGGTGCCGGCGCCGCCCCTCGGGTGGCGGGCGTTCCTGCCGGTGGAAGGCGCGGGCTCGCTCGACGATCCGGTGCGCGTCGAGGAGCGGCGGCTCGACAACGGCCTCGTCTCGGTCGTCGTCGCCGAGGACGGCACCCTCACGCTGAACGGGATCGAGGGCGTCGGCCGGCTGGTCGACGGCGGCGACGAGGGGGACAGCTACAACTACGCGCCGCCGCTGGACGACCGCCCGGTCGACACGCCGGACGCGGTGCGCGTGTCGATCGCGGCACCCGGCCCGGTGCGCGGAGCCCTCAGCGTCGTGCGC
>DASTHD010000030.1:0-8343 GCA_035605555.1 Gaiellaceae bacterium | reverse complement strand
GACGTCCTCCTCGCGAGGATCGAGGTCCGGAGCAACAACCCCTACGGGAAGACACCGGAGGAGCGGGAGCTGATCGCGCACCACCTCGAGACGGTCGAGCCGCTCCTGCGCGCCACCGCCACGCTCGAGATCGACGCCTCCCGCCCGTTGGAGCAGGTCGTACGTGAACTCGAAGACCTGGCGTAGGGCTACTGAGAGGAGCCCTCAGTCACCTCGCCCTTGTGTGCCGCAAACGCAGCCAGAACCTCCTGCTTCTCCCGCTCGGGCACATTGAAGTGATCAAGCGATCGCCCAAGTTCGGCTGCGACTTCATCGAACACCGAGGGGGAGATCTTCAGCTCGCGATGGGCTTCTTCCAAGCCGAGAGGAGTACTGCCCGGTTTCGTCGCCGCGTACTGCTGCGGTCCACCGGCAACGTCGCAGACCCAGAGGGTGCGCATGAATTTGAGACCTGGAAGCCTGCCCAGATCGTGGGTGCTCCACTCCCGTAGCTCGGGGTTGTCGGACTCCTGGCCGGCGATGGCGTTGCGCACGACAGCATCGCTGAAGTGGTCAATGACGGCTGCGATGGCGAATACGCCGCCGAGCCGTTCGTACAGACTTGGTTCACTCATTTCTTTGCCTCCTAGGCGGTTTCCCGAGAGCGCCCAAGCGCTGTTCGTACTACGCCGATCCGCCCAGGCCCGGATTTCGACCCGGCGCCGCGCAGCGAGCTACCTGAGCGAAGGCTTTGGGGAAGGAAGGAGGCGCCGAGCGGATTCGAACCGCTGTACGAGGCTTTGCAGGCCTCTGCCTAACCACTCGGCCACGGCGCCGGGAGGCGTTCCATGCTAGCGCCGCGGGGGTACGGCATCCATATGGCGCAACGGCTCTTCGACACGGAGTTCACGACGCTGGAGCAGGCGCGCGACGCCGCGGAAGGCTGCAAACGGTGCGATCTCTGGAAGACAGGGACGCAAACCGTCTTCGGTGAGGGATCGCCCGATTCGAAGCTGATGCTCGTCGGCGAGCAGCCCGGCGACAAGGAGGACCTCGAGGGCCGGCCGTTCGTCGGGCCCGCCGGCCGGCTCCTAGACGAGGCGCTCGAGCTTGCGGGCATCGACCGGCAGACGACCTACGTCACGAACGTCGTCAAGCACTTCAAGTGGCAGCCCCGCGGGAAGCGCCGCATTCACCAGAAGCCGAACGCAGCCGAGGTCGCCGCCTGCCGGATCTGGCTCGACACGGAGCTCGCGCTGATTCGACCCGAGGTACTCGTGTGTCTCGGCGCGACCGCGGCGCAGGCACTCCTCGGCCGACAGTTTCGCGTCAGCAAGCAGCGCGGCGTGCCCGTCGAGTCCGACCTGGCGCCGGTCGTGATGGCGACGATCCACCCCTCCGCGATCCTCCGCTCCGACGACCGCGACGCCGAGCTGGCGCTCTTCGTCGAGGACCTCAAGCAGGTCGCGAAGGCGCTTCGAGCCGCCTGAGCGCGGCGGTCACGAGCACGGCCAGCACCACGATCAGCGCCCAGCCCACGCTCAGGTGCGGCGTCAGCACGCTCGGCGGCTTCCAGTTCGTCCAGCCGCGCTTCGTCACCTGCTCGAACCAGAAGTCGCGCCACTCGACGAAGAGGCCGTAGACGAGCGCCAGCGAGAGGAGAAAGGTCACGAATGCCCGTGTCCGATAGCGCGTCAGGATGAGCGCGGCAGAGATCAGGAGAGCCGCATCGAGCCCCTCGTGGTCACCGAGGTGGACGGCCGGCGCCAACTGGCCGTCGCCGCCACGCCGGATCTCCTCCCCCAGGAAGACGTCGCCGGGGAAGTAGAAGCCGAGCTCGGCCGCGACCCAGACGAGCGCCGCGAGCCAGACGACGACTGCGATCACGACCCGCAACGGGTCGAGCCGCAGTCGGCCTACCCGTTCCCACGGCGCCACGAGGCTCAGCATCAGCGCGATCCCGACGCCGAGCGCCGGGAGCACGTTGACCGGCTTCGCGTCCAGGTCGTGCTGGTCGACGACACCCGGCAGCGCGGTCACAGCACAGAGCACCGTCGCGACCCCCGCCGCCCAGAGCGCCCACCTCGTGCCGAGCCGCTCCGCCGCCAGCCAGGCGAGCGAGATCGCGATCAGCGAAACCGGGTAGTTCGAGAAGACGAGCACGCGACCGGCGCCGCCGGTCAGCCCGTCGCGGCTGACGTTGTAGAGCGACCCGACGGGCAGCCGCGAGTAGGTGATGAAAATCGCGAATCCGGCGAGCGCGAAGAGCCCCCAGACGACCGCGACTGGTAGAAGCCGCCTGTGCGCCGTCACCTGCTCATCTTCCTCCTCCTAGCGGCGCTCGGCGGCTGCGGCGGCTCCAGCTCCGGCGAGCAGACGTCGGGAGCAGATCTGTACGCATACGACGCGTCGAAGCCGCTCGACTACCGCGACGCCGGCGTCGTCAACCACGGCTACCCGGTCAAGATCCACGATGTCTCCTACGCCGGCCCGGACGGCGAGCGGGTCTCCGCGTACCTGGTCGTACCGCCGGGGAAGGGACCGTTCCCGGCGGTCGTGTACCTCCACGGCGCCGGCCAGGACCGCCGGGCCATGCTGCTCCCGGCGACCTGGCTCGCCGGACGCGGCGCGGTCGCCCTCTCCGTCAGCTCGCCCTTCACGCGTCCCGAGGGCCAGATCACCGCCCGGGGCATCGAGGGCGTGCGAGGCGAACGGAACCTCACGGTCCAGGGGGTGAAGGAGCTTCGCCGCGCGGTCGACCTGCTCCAGTCGCAGCCGGAGGTGGATGACGACCGAATCGGCTTCCTGGGCTTCAGCGCGGGCGCCCGGACGGGCGCCCTCCTGGCAGGGGTCGAGCACCGCCTGAAGGCGATCGTCCTCATGTCCGGCGGTGAGACGACGGTCGAACAGGTGCTCCAGGCAGTCGACCGCCGCGACCGCGACAAGCTCCGTCCGCTGTTCGAGGACACGGACGGGCTCGCCTACATCGCCCAGTCCTCACCCACGAAGCTGCTCTTCCAGGCCGGCCGCGAGGACGAGCTCGTCCCGCGCGACGCGCTCGAGCGTCTCTACCGCGCGGCCGGGAAGCCGAAGGAGATCCGCTGGTACGAGGGGGGCCACGACCTGCCGCTCCAGGCGTACCGCGACCACCTCGCCTGGCTGGCGCAGACGCTTTCGATCGAGGGGCCGCCCGTCCCGGGCGCAAGCACCGGGCCGTGATGGTCCAGCGCGAGTGGGCGCCCGAGCGCGTCGTCGACGAGGCACTCGCCCGCCGGCTGATCCGCACGCAGTTCGCGGAGCTCGAGGCGGCGAGCCTCGAGCTGCTCGGCGAGGGCTGGGACATGACCGTCTGGCTCGTCGACGGCCGCTGGACGTTCCGCTTTCCGCGGAAGGAGTTCGCGCTGCCGGGGATCCGCCGCGAGATCGGGCTGCTGCCGGGGCTCGCCGAGCGGCTGCCACTGCCCGTCCCCGTCCCGACGCTGGTCGGCGAGCCCTCCGCCGAGTTCGACTGGCCGTTCTACGGCGCGCCGTTCCTTCCCGGCCGAGAGCTGGCGGACGCCGGGCTCGACGACACGGCCCGCGCCGAGCTCGCCAGGCCGTTCGCCGAGTTCCTTCGCACCCTGCACTCGCTCGAGCTCGAGGCCGAGCTCCCCGTCGACCCGGTCCGCCGCGCAGACATGAGCTTCCGCGTGCCGAAGGGACGGGAGTTCCTCGAGCGGGTGGTCGCGGAGGGGCTCTGGCAGCCTCCGCCCCTCGCGGATGAGATCTTCGAGGCCGGCGCCGCGCTGCCCCCGCCCGAGCCCAGCGCCGTCTGCCACGGCGACCTCCACCTGCGACATCTGCTCGTCGACGACGGCCGACCATCGGCCGTGATCGACTGGATCGACCTCTCCCGGAACGACCCGGCCGTGGACGTCGTCCTCTACTGGTGCGCGCTGCCGCCGGAGGGGCGGACGGCGTTCCTCGAGGCCTACGGCGCGCTCACCGACGACCAGCTCCTGCGGGCGCGCGTCCTGTCGCTCTTCCTCTGCGCGGTGCTCGCGCTCTACGGCCACCACGAGGGGCTCCCCCGCCTCCGCGAGGAGGCGGTCGCCGGGCTCGAGCGCACCTGCCGCTGACCGTCAGCTCTTGAAGCCGACCCGCAGGTGACTGCCGTCGCAGAACGGCTTGTTCCCCGACGAGCCGCAACGGCAGAGCGCCAGGCGCGTGTCCTCGCGTACGAGGTTGCCGTCGGCATCCTCGATGCGGAAGCGTCCGCGGAGGTAGAGCGGCCCGTTCTTCCTCGGCACCACGGTGGGCGGATCGGCCGGCTCCTCCTGGCGGCCGCCGTCGAGCCGCCGGAAATGGAGCGCCCCGGTGGGGCAGCTGAGGACGGTGTCGGCGATCTCGTCCGCCTCGGCGCCGGTGACGTCAATCCAGGGACGCCGCTCGGGGTCGAACACGGCGCCGAGCCGGCGGACGCAGTTCTTGGCGTGGATGCAGAGCCGCGGCTCCCACTGGACCTCGATCCGATCGTCGCCGTAGACCCTCGCGGGGCCGCGCTCCTCGCGCGGGGAGGGCGCGCTCACTGCGGGTGCCGCTCGAGGTACGAGCGGACGAAGGGGCATACGGGGATCATGCGGATGCCGCGGTCGTCGAGATCGGCGAGTGCCGCGGCAACGATGGCGTCGCCGAGGCCCTGACCCTTGAAGCTGGGGTCGATCTCGGTATGGATCAGCGTGACAGCGCCGTTCCGGCGTGAATAGGCGATCTGGCCGGCGAGGTCGTCGCCCACGTAGAGCTCGTACCGCTGCAGCTCGGCGTTGTCGACGACTCGCGGCTCCATCCGTCAATCATGCCTTTGGGATGACGCGCTGCGCAGAATCCGGTCGTACCCTCGTGACACACCCCCGACAGAAGGGACGACATGGCCTGGTTCTGGTGGTTGCTCTGGATCTTCATCGTCGTGATCTGGATCGTCTCGCTCGTCGACATCATCCGGCGGCGGCACGAGCGGAGCGGCGGGAAGACGGCCGCCTGGATCCTGTTGATCCTCATCCTTCCGGTGATCGGCTCGATCGTGTACTTCGCGATCAACGGCGCCGGCGGTGAGCAGGTTCCGGAGCGCGAAGGCGACGCCACCCGGCTCGCGGGCGGGCGCTAGCGCGGCCGGATCCGGGCGGGCATCGGCCTCGCGTGGGGGAGGATCGTCCGCACGCGGGCGCCGAGCCGTCTGTGCGCTGCCGCCACGGCGTCGAGCACCTGATCCCAAACCGAGAAGATCCGCCACGCGTCGGTAAAGGACGCGCCGACGACGTCGGCGGTCGCCCACGCATCGGGCTCGAACCTGGAGCCGCCTGAGGCCGTGAGCGCCGAGCCCAACCGGTCGAGCAGCTGGCCAGTCTCGCTGACGAACCGCGCGCTCGACATCCCGCTCTCGTTGTTCGGCGCCCACGCGAAGCCGAACCGGTCCGGGCCGGAGTTGCCGGCGGCGTAGTCGCGCAGCGCGTAGGTCTGCGAGGAGACGAACGCCCGCATCTGCTCGCCCGTCACCATCGTCCAGCCGAGCCCGCTCGGCCACTGCCAACCCGCGTTCGCGATCGGCGTATGCGACCTCGTCAGGAAGGTACTGGCCACGCCGTAGCGGCCAGGAGCGACCGCCGAGAGGCGCGCGACGTGCTGGAGGAAGTCGTTGAGGTACGTCCGGCGGACGTACGAGGCTGATCCCGGCACGCCCCAGCGGCGCGTGTCGCCGTACACCTCCTGCGCCCAGAACTTGACCGACCGCCGCATCTCGACCCAGAACGAGGTGTCCGAGAGCCAGCTCTTCAGCGTCGACTTGTAGAGCGAGGCGTCGGTGGTGCCGTGCATGACGCCGATCACGAAAACGGCGCCTTGGACACGCCGGCCGTCGCCCTCGTAGAGGCCGCGCAGGAACTGCTGCGCATCATCCCGGGCGGTGCCGAGGTCACGCCTGACGCTCGAAGGCAGTTCGTTGACCGCCCACGAGTCCCCGGCGCCGACGTCGAACCCGGCCGCGGCCATGCGGCGCCGGGCCTCGACCCCGGCGTCGTACATGCTCCGGCCGTTCGTGCGCGACCAGCTCACCCAGGTCGCCCAGTGGATCTCGGCGAGGGCGTGGAAGCGCGGCCCGAGCGCGCGGATCCGCCAGGCTTGGTTCGGTCGCGCGTTCGTCTTGTCCGCGACGAGCGGCGGAATCGAGATGTAGTAGTCGGCGCAAGGTGAGGCGTGCTCGGCGAGCTTGGCGCCCAGCCTGAGCCAGTCACGGGCGGCGTAGAAGACGAGCTCCGCCGGCCGGCAGTCGGCCGACCGCGACGCGTAGCGGAACCGCGGCCGCCCGTTCGCATAGCGGGAGTCCAGTGAGGCGACGACCGGCAGCCGGGCGCACTCGGCGACGGCGAGCGTGCTGGCCTTCGTCGAGCAGCGGGCCGCGGCGGAGCCGGACGCCGAGGCGCCGGAAGCGGAAACCGCGGCGACCGCGCAGATCGCCGCTGCGGGGAGTGAGAGAAGTCGCGACCCCATTGGACTCTCGTCGGCTCCAGACTAGCCCGACCTGAGCGAGGAAGACGGCGGGAAGGCCGGTCGGAGGGCGCTTCCCGCCGCCGCAGCGGGGTTTAGCCGCTGATCGTCTAGAGGCCGTACTCCACCACACCGCTTCTGGATTGGACTCCCCGAGCTAGCTAGGCCCGCTCCGGCGCCGGGCCCGGTGCTGCTGCTGTGCAGCGCGGTCGGCGCAGAGCTCGCAGCAGTACCGCTTGCTCCGGTTCTTGGTGCGGTCGACGAAGGCGCCGGTGCAGGGCGGGGCCGAGCAGGTCCCGAAGCGGCTGACTCCGTGTGCCCGCACGATCTCGGCGAGAGCAGCGGCGGCCGTCGCGCCGAGATGGGCAGCGATCGCCTGCTCTCCGGGGCCGAAGCGGATCCTCCAGTCTCCATCCACCTCCTCGAGCCGAGGGACCGCGCTCGCGCCCTCGAGGATCTCGTTCAGCGCGGCGGCCGCCTCGGCCGCATCTGTCGCCTCGAACACCCGGCGCAGCCGGCCGCGGAGGTGCTTGACCTCCGCCAGATCCCGCTCATTCGCGGTCCGGGCCGACCGCTCGCGGCCGACGATGCCGAGGAACCTGCGGAGGCGCGCGACGTCCGGCAAATGCTCGGGCGGGTCGTCGTAGGTGTCCCACGTGTTGACGAGCGCGACGGCCAGGTCTGTTCCCGACTCTCTTGGGTTTCCGAGGATCACGAGCTAACTCTCTGCGGTCATGTCAGTCTCAAACAGAGGTTAGACACTGACGAGGAGCAAAGGAGGGAACCATGCGAAGACTCGCGTTCGTCATCATCGCCGGCGTCGCGCTCGTCGGAGCGGCGCAGTCCCTGGCGGCCGCGCCGAGCGTCGTGATCGAGCAGGTGGATCGCACGCGCACCGTTCCGGCGGGCGGCCTGTGCAACTTCGACGTCGTCCTGCACTCGGAAGGCACGAGTCGGACGACGACCTATACGAACGCCGACGGCAGCCTCGACCGCTTCACGATCCACCTCTCCCACTGGAAGACCAGCATCACCAATCCGGCGAACGGCGCGTCGATTCGGACCGTCCTGGCCGGGCCTGTGATCGTTGAGGCAGAAGACGACGGCTCGGCGCTCGTTCGGATCCCGGGGAACGACGGCCTCTTCGTCGTGAAGGGCCAAGGTCCCGTCTACGGCGACAACGGCCTGATCGTCTACGTCGCCCCGGACACGGTCAACTGGCAACAGCAGATCGAGGTGCTCCACGCCTCCGGCGGCTATCGCACGACCGAGGAGTTCGAGGCCGCGATCTGCGGCGCGATCGCCTGACCCCCCGCACGAGGGCCCTGCTCCGGCGGGGCCCTCTTGCCCTTGATGACACGGCTGCGGAGGAGAGCGACAATCTGGGCGACGCCGCCCTGGCCTGTTCTCAGGAGGATGAAATGACAGTTCGAGCTGTGATCGAGGTGCATCCGCGACCGACCAGCTTCGATCGCGACCTGCTCCTGCGGTGTATCGACGAGTGCTTCGACTGTGGGGCGACCTGCGCGAGCTGCGCGGATGCGTGTCTCGGTGAGGAAGACGTCGCTGATTTGGTCCGCTGCGTTCGCCTCTGCCTCGACTGCTCAGACCTCTGTGGGGCGACCGGTCGCATCGTGACCCGGCAGACCGAACCGGAACCCGGCGTGATCCGGGCAGCGGTCGAGGCGTGCGCAACGGCATGTCGTGCATCTGCCGAGGAGTGCGAGCGACACGCCCAGCATCACGAGCACTGCCGGATCTGCGCCGAGGTCTGCCGCCGGTGCGAGCAGGCGTGCCGCGATCTCCTTGCGGTGATCGAGTAGATCCACCGCGGCGATGTCCACC
>DASTHD010000242.1:0-6248 GCA_035605555.1 Gaiellaceae bacterium | reverse complement strand
GCCGCTGGAGCAGGATCGGCTACCTCCGCACAGCGGCAGGGCTGGAATGGCTCCGCTCATCCGTGGACGGCGTAGCCGTCGACGCCGTCCACCCCGCAGGAGGGAGTGGCACCCCTGAACAATCGCGCTCGCGTCGGACGGTGGGTCTCGAGGGAGGCGGGGGTGATCGCAACCGCCTGTTCGGTAGGGTCGAAACCGACAGCCGCCGACGCTGGAGGTCGTAGATGACCAGGTACGCCCGCACGCTGCCCGCCCTGCTCGCCCTCGCCGCACTGATCGCGACCGCGGTGCTCGCTCCCGGCGCGACGGCGAAGAAGGGCCCGAAGAAAGGACCGCAGCTCGAGTTCCGGGGTCAGCTGATCATCCCCACCGGCACGACCTTCCAGGGCACGACCGTGGGCGGCCTGTCATCGATCTCGTACGCCGGCGGCGAGACGTTCTACGCCATCTCCGACGACCAGGCGAACGCCCGCTTCTACAAGCTCGAGGCGCGGGTCGCCGACGGCCAGTTGTCGCCCGGCGACGTCACGTTCCTCCGCGTCACAACGCTGAAGCAGCCGGATGGAACGCCGTACCCGACCGCGAGCCTCGATCCGGAAGGCTTCACGCTGACGAAGCACAACCGGCGAGCGGTGATCACGTCGGAGGGCTTCGCGAACCGCCTGATCCCGCCGTGGATCCGCCTCTACCGGCTCGACGGGAGCTACGTCCGCGACTTCCCGGTCCCGGACGACTACATCCCGAACGCCGCCGGCACGCGCGGCGTCCGGCTCAACCTCGGCTTCGAGTCAGCCGCCACCCGCGGCAAGGCCCTCTACACCGGGACCGAGGCGGCGCTCGTCCAGGACGGCCCCGCCGCAACGCTGGCCGCAGGGAGCCCGGCGCGGCTCCAAGGCTGGGACATCAAGCGCAACACGCTCAAACGGGAGTGGCGCTACCTGACCGAGCCGATCGCCGAGCCGCCGAACCCGCCGACGCAGTTCGCCGTGAACGGCCTCGTCGAGGTGCTGCCGCTCGCGAAGAACCGCCTGATCACGATGGAGCGGTCGTTCTCCGTCGGCGCGCCCGGCACGGGCAACAAGATCAAGCTCTTCGTCACCGAGCTGGCGAAGGACGGGACGACGTCGAAGTCGCTGCTCTTGAACCTCGACGAGCTGGGCATCCCGCTCGACAACGTCGAAGGAATGACCTTCGGGCCGAGGCTCCGCGGGGGGAAGCGAACGCTGCTGCTCGTCAGCGACAACAACTTCGCCGCCACGCAGTTCACGCAGTTCCTGCTCTTCGCGGTCAGGAAGTAGTCAGAGGAGCCGACTCCTCGTCCGCGCCGCCCCGCTCTTCCGGCGGCCGCGTACGAAGGACGTACTCCTCGACGGTGAGGCCGGCTTCCGCCGCGGCGAGCGCGAGGGCCTTCTTCTCGTCCTTCTTCTCCTGCTTGCGGGCGCGCTTCTCCGCACGGTCCCGCTCGCGCTGCATCTTTCCGAAGGTCTGGCGCTTCTTTGCGCCCATAGACGTCTCTCTTTCGTTTGAGGACGCCTGCCACAGTCGAGGCGCCGATCCCCGTAAGCCTAGCGGCGCGGCCCGCTGCCCGGCGGTGAGCCCATCTCGTCCTGGCGCACCCACAGGGTGACCAGGCGCGCCACGAGCGTGACCAGGAAGATCGAGCCGATCAGGGCCTCGACCACGGTCAGCGCCTGCGGGAGGCCGACCGACGGCGAGAGATCGCCGAATCCGAGCGTCGTGAGCGCGACGAAGCTGAAGTAGAGAAACTCGCCCTGCGTGTGCGGGCCGGGCTGGGCGAAGAACGGCTCGCTCCGGAGCTCGTTCACCGCGAGATAGACAAAGGCGAAGAGGAGGCCGATCAGGACGTACGCGCAGAGCGCGCCGAGGACGGTCTCGAATGAGACTCGCTTGTGGTGGAGCACGCGGCTGACGGTGACCGGCAGCGTCGCCGTCACGAGCAGGCCGGCGGGCAGCAGGTAGGTCAGCGCGAGGAGCTGGGTCGAGTTCACGAACAGGACGATCGGCGCGAGCGCGACGCACGCCACGATCTGGATTGCCTGCCGCCGGGTGACGTGGTGCCCGGCTTCCGGGTCGCTGATCGCCACCACCAGGGCGAGCGCGGCGAGGATCGTGCTCCCGATCGCACCCCAGCGCGGATCGTCGACGATCTCGAGCAGGAAGAAGTTCGCCAGCAGGAGGACGAGCAGGCTGGCGTAGCTGTCGAAGATGCGGACGAGCCTCCCTCGCAGTCCGGGCGAGACGAACGGCACTGCGCGAGTGGCTGGAGGGTCGTCAGTGCTCAGCGGCGGAATCCTCCCATCAACGCCCGCGGGAGCCGGCGGCGTGACGTGCCCAGCGCTTCGCGTAGAGCGGCGGGCGTGTCGGGGCCGTGCACTCCGGCGCCGTGGCCGACCAGGATGTGCAGCGGGGCGAAGCGCGAGAGCTCCTTCGGCGGGGTCAGTCGCAGGAGCGGGTGCACCCCGACCGGCTCGTCCCCGCCGCGGAAGTAGCCGACCGTGCCGAGCGCGTCGCCGCAGACGAGCGCCTGACGGCGCGGCACCCAGACGGCGATCTCGCGCCAGAGGCGGTTGTTCACGATCACGGCGACCTCGAGCCCGGAGGCCGGTATGCCCTGGACCGGCACGACGTAATGTGGGACGCCGAAGCGCGCTGCGACCTCGGCGCAGTCCCGTTTGTGGCGGTCGAGGAGCTGGACGACGCCCGCCACCTCGCCGAGCTCGGGAATCCGCTCGAGCGCAGGCTCCCAGGCCACCGGATCGAGGATCCAGACGCCGTCCTGCGCGGCGACCGCGTGAGATGCTCGCGCGAGCCGCTCGTCCATCTTCCAGCCGAAGCCGCCGTCGAGCTCGTCGCAGAACTCCGCGTCTTTACCCGGATCGTTCCGGCTCAAGAAGCGCTCGGTATAGGTGGGCCGCTCGGGGCGGAAATGTCCAAGGACCGCAGTGGCATACGGGCCGCCTACCCGCCGGGCATAGGCAGCGAACCCCTCATCGCGCACCGGCTGCCAATCCTCCTGGTACGGCGCGACCAGGTGAAGGCGCGAGACGTTTCGCGCCGAGAGGAGGAAGGCGAGGCCGATACCGCTCGACACCTCGAGCAGCGAGCCGCGCTCGAGCTCGGCCTCCCGGCGAAGCCCGTCATAGACTTCCGCGAGCTCCTCCTGCGACGGCAGCTCGGCCGCCTCCGAACGCAGCTCGGAGAGCGTGTTGCGGAGCTCCTCCAGCTCGAGCGGCGGCAGGTCGATCAGCCGAGCCGTCGTGCCCGACGCTCCCTCGAGCACACCGAGAAGTTCGTCCACGGACTTGGCGTCGACGTCGGCGGCGATCACACCCGCCGCCTTGAGCTCGTCCTCGAGCGAGCGCAGGTAGACGCGCGAGCCGTGCGTTACGTCGGAGGCGGCGGCGAGGATCCACAGCGGCGAGAAGCCGAAGGCGAGGATCGAGCCGAGCTCGACCACGTTGCCTGCGCCCTTCCGCAGGGCGAGCTGGCCCGGGTTCGGCGCCTCGGCTTCCTGATCGGGCTTCGTCGACGAGCCTTCGACGGCCCCGACGCCCTCGACGAGGATCCGCAGGAGGTTCTTGGCGCTGACCTCGTACAGCCGCGAGCGGCGCACCAGCCGCGGAAGGAGGAGCTGAGCCGTCTCGTGGACGGTGCCGCCTACGACCGCGCCGACAGAGCGCACGAGGCGCTCGGGGAGCGAGGCGAGATAGCGCCGCACCGTCATCGGAGGAATTCGAGCAGCTCGCGGTTCAGCTCGTCCGGAGCCTCGAGCATCGGGATGTGCCCGCAGCCCGGCAGGACGACGAGTCTCGCGTCCGGGATCAACTCGGCAAACGTCGTGCCGGTCGAGGCCGAGAGCAGCGGGTCGCCCGCGCCCCAGACGACGAGCGTTCGCGCTTCGACTCGCGGCAGCTCCGGGACGAGGTCGACGCGGAGGAGATCCGACGAGATCCGCCATAGCCTCCACGGCCCGACGCGCCAGGTGTCCCGGACCATCTGCGGCACTCGGCTGACGGTCTGCAGCGCCTGCTTCGCGAGGGGGAAGGCGTAGGCGAGCCGGGAGCGGCTCGCGAAGACCCCGGCGGGAGCGAGGAGCACGAGTCGCTGGACGGCCGAAGGCGCGGCGGTCGCAGCGAGTACGGCCGTCGCTCCGCCCGAGGAGTGACCGACGAGCGCTGTCGGTTCTTCCGTCTGCGCGAGACGGTCGGCCAGCCACTGCGCCGCCTCGGGAATCCGCAGGTGCGGCAGCTCCAGCACCTCGACGTCGTGCTCGGCCCGCAGGGCCTCGGCCGTCGTCCCCCACCATTCGACCGCAGCGGTGAGGCCGTGGATCAGGACGACTCTCACCGGAACAGGTCGCGTTCGGCCGGCATCACGAGCTCGGCCGCCGTGCCGTCTCCCTCGAGCCGGAGGCCGCGGACGATCGCTGCCGGCACGCCGTTCGTCTTCCCCATCACGAGCTCGGCCGCCCCGGCGATCTCGTCGGCGACGGCGATGGTCGTCGTGCGGAGCTCGTAGCCCGTCGGGTCCCGCGTGCCACGGAGGTCGAGAAGCGGCGGGAGGCCGGCGACGCCGATCGCGATGTCGGTCGTCCCCTGGCGAAAGGGTCGGCCGAAAGAATCGCTGACGATGACGCCGACGCCGAGGCGGTCGGCAAGCGCTCGGGCCGAGGCGTCCGGGTCGAGCGGCAGGACGACGAGGGTGTCGGGCTCACCAGCGTTCGAGTGGTCGACGCCGGCCGAGGCGCAGACGAAGCCGTGGCGGGTCTCGGCGATCACGAGCGGCGGCCGGGTGCGGACGAGGCGCGCCGCCTCGCCGAGGATCACCTCGAGCTGGCGCGGATCGTGGTCGGCGGCGAGCTCGAGCGCGCGCTCGGAGGCCTCGACGTCGGCGAGCCGCACCACTCGGCCTTCGGCTTTGGAGACCACCTTCTGGGCGACGACGAGGACGTCGCCGGGCTCGAATCCACCGGCGCCGTCTGCGGCCGCGGCGAGCAGCGCTCCGAGATCGTCGCCCTCCCGGACCTCGGGGATGCCCTCCAGCGGGAGGACGTGGATACCGCTCACTTCAGGCCGACGATGCGGATGCCGGCGTGGGTCTTGTAGCGGCGGTTCACGTTCAGGATCACCGCCGTCATGCCCTCGAGCGCGCGGGCGTTGGCCAGTGGGCCGGCGTCGATCGCACGCCCGGCGACGAGGCGGCCGGCGAGCTCGAGCGAGGGATCCTTCGCCCGCGGGTCGTCACCGCAGACGAGGACGTCCTCGTCCGGCGGCTCGTGCTCGAGGCGGGCGGCGGCGAGGGACTGGAGCCCGGCGGCGACGGGCCCGCCGACGATCTCGTCCACACTCTCGGCCAGCGAAGCGGCCTGGCGTCCGGGGAGGACGCCGTTGTCCGTAAAGGTCAGGTCGCTCGCGACGCAGAGCAGCGGCGTGTCGCCGAGCAGCGGGGCCAGCGCGCGGGCGGTGTCGATCGCGGCGTTCGAGCGAACCGCGAGCACGACGAGGTCGGCGTCCTTGACGGAGTCCTCGTTCGAGGCGCCTTCGACGCCGATCACGGTCGCGATCTCCTTCGCGCGGGAGGGATCCCGCGACCCGATCACGACGTCCTCGCCGAGCTCGTGGGCCCGCCGGGCGAGCGCACGCCCGAAGCTACCCGTGCCGCCGATGATCGCGATCCTCATCTGAGCGCGGCAGCTGCCTCCAGCGCCGCCTCGGCGACGCGCCGCCGCGAGGCCGCGTCGGTCATCAGCGTCGACGTGACGATCGGTCTGACTCCCGCCGGAAGCACCGCGTCTCGATCGGACTCGTCGTAGACCAGCGCGTCGATCAGGCCCGCGTAGCAGCTAGCGACGTGCTCGGGGCCCGTCCCGCCTGCAAGGTTCGTGAGCATCCGGTCGGCCGGGCCCTTGACGGCCTTCCCGGCGATCAGCGGACTGACGGCCACGGACGGGACACGGCGGTTCTGGATTGCCTCGCGGATCTCCTCGACCGCGAGGATCGGACCGACCGAGACGAAGGGGTTGCTCGGGCCGATCGCGATCAGATCCGCTTGGGCGAGGGCCTCGAGCACCCCAGGCGCAGCAGTCGCCGTGTCGGCGCCCTCGAACCGAACCGCGAGCACTTCCGGCTCGTGGCGGTGGAGCACGAACCACTCCTGGAAGGAGAGCTCGCCGTCGCGGGTTCGGATCCACGTGCGGAGGCGGTCGTCGGTCGTCGGCAGGATCCGCG
>DASTHD010000238.1:0-3371 GCA_035605555.1 Gaiellaceae bacterium | reverse complement strand
GCGAAGTCGACGTCACAGGTGACGAACAGGACGTCGGCGCCCCGGCCGAGCAGCGAGCGGGCGCACGACTTCGCCCGAGCCGGGTTGTTGTTGTTCGTGTCGCAGGTGTCGATCCGGACCTTCCGCCCGCGCTTCGCGTTCAGGGTCTTGATGTGGATCTTCGCCGCCGCCAGAGCGGGCCCGTCGAACGGCGCCATCTGGCCCTTGCTGTCGTACGCCCAGCCGATCACGATCGGCTTGGTCGCGGCCGACGAATCGCGCCCCGCTCCGCCGAATGCCGCGATCGCCAGCACGGCCAGGATTGCGCCGACGACCCCCCAACGTACCCCTCTCCTCTGCATGGATCTCCTCCTCGTGCCGCAGGTTTGGACAAGAAGCGATAGGACGCGAGAGATATTGAACGTACGACCGAACCGGGTCAATCGGATGCCCACGACGCCTCGCGGGCCTTCACGAGGCGATACACGGCGGTCTGCAAAGGAACGTCGACGCCGAGCCGCTCGGCCTCGCGGACGAGCGCCCCCGTGATCTGGTCGACCTCGGTCGGGCGGTGCGCCTCGACGTCCTCCAGCATCGACGGGTAGTGGCGGCTCCCGCGCTGGGTCGCGTGGACGTTCATCTCCCACGGGTCCTCGTGGAGCTCGATGCCCGCCGCCGTCGCGACGCGCTTCCCTTCCTCCATCAGCGCGTAGACGAGGTGGCCGAGCTGTTCGAGCCGGTCGCGCTCGGCGAAGTGTGGGTCGTGCGGCAGGCCCGTCAGCGCGGCGACGGTGTTGACGGTCGAGTTGAAGATCAGCTTCGACCACTGCGCCGGCCGCAGATCCTCGAAGGCGCGCGCCTTCAGTTCCGAGCGGACGATCTGATCTGCGACCTCCTCCACCAGGGCGAACGGCGTCTCGCCGTAAGGGCCGAGCCACGTCTCCGTGTCGAGGATGTACTCGATGTGGGTGTCCTCGTGGCGCGTCCCACTCATGAACGTCACGGCCGAGATCAGCCGCCAGTCCCCGTGTCGGCGGGCGAACTCCTCGGCGCCGAGGCCGTTCTGGACCGTCATCACCGCCGCGCCCGGCCAGTGCCCCTCGAGCCGGGCGAGAGCGGCGTCGAGCTCGGTGGTCTTCGTCGCGACGATCACGAGCTCCGGCTCCGGCAGGTCGGCCGGATCCGTCGCTGCTGCGACCGACGTCTGGAACTCGTGGCGGCCCGAGATCCGGAGGCCGTGCTCGTTGAGCGCCCGCGCGTGCTCCTCGCGGCGGCAGAGCACCGAGACGTCGGCTTGACGCGCGAGGTGGCCGGCGTAGAGGCCGCCGATCACCCCGCCGCCGACTACGCAGACACGGTCCGTAGCGCCTCCACCCCGCGGCGCGCGAGCTCGCGCGGGTCCCCGGTCCAGAGCGATCCCTGCAGGTCGGTGTCGGAGAAGATCTCGAGGTCGTAGAGCCCGTCCCAGCGCAGCGTCTCGAGGATCGGGCCGTAGTCGATCACGCCGTCGCCGGGCAGGACGCGGTCGTTCGTGTTCCGGGTCGGCTCGCGCCAGTCGGCGAGATGGAACCCGGCGATCCGGTCGCGGTGCCGGTCGACCTGCTCGAGCGGCTCCCGCCACAGGTGCCAGGTGTCGTAGATCAGGCCGACGCCCGGCCGCCCGGCCTCGCCGAGCAGCGCGGCCGCCTCGTCCAGCGAGGAGACGGTCGTCCAGAAGTGGCCGAACTCGCGCTGGATCGGCTCGAGCGCGATGCGAACACCCGCCTCGCTGCCGGCGTCGGCAATCGCGCTGATCCCGTCGATCACGGCCTGCCTTTCGTCGCCCGGCCCGGTGAGGAAGAGCACGCCCGACGGCTCGAACGGCGCCAGGCGGCGAATGCCGGCCGTGATCGCCTCCACCCGCTCGGCCGGATCCTCCGGGCCTTCCATCAGCGGCAGCGGCAGGATCGACGGCACCTCCGGGATCGCGGTCGCCGCCTGGAGACCGCTCGCACGGAAGCGCTCCAGCGAGTCGTCGGAGAGCTTCATCTCCCAGATCCCGATCCCGTCGGCGCCCGCCGCGCGGTACGCGTCCAGGTCGTCGGCGAACGACTGGCCGACGGTCGTGATCTGCGAGATCGAGTAGCGCGGCATCAGCGGCGCACGAGCCTCTTCGCGCGGGTGACGAGCGTCGGGGCGAGCAGCTGCTGCGCGACGAGCGTTCCGGAGCCGCCGCCAAGGCCGGGGCCGGGGTGTGTGCTCGCGCCGACATGCCAGACCCCGGGCACGGGCGTCCGGTGGCCGGGCAGCGAGGGCAGCGGGCGCCAGAGGAAGTTCTGGTCGAGCGCGAGCGACCCACCGTACGGGTCGCCGCGCTGGAGGTTGATGTTCGCCGCCTCGAGGTCGGCCGGCGAGAGCACGGTGCGCCCGAGAGTCGAGGACTCGAGGTTCGGGATGTGCCGCGCGATCCGCTCCTGGATCCGGTCGGCGTAGCGCTCGCGCAGGTCGTCGGTCCAGGTGCCGTCGCCGACGTCGAGCTCGCCCGCCGCGTCACCTTTGATCCGCCAGGGGAGCTCCTGGAGCTGGACCCAGAGCAGCCCCTGGCCGACCGGCGCGCGCGAGACGTCCATCGTCAGCGGCTGGCCGACCACGACGGTCGCCTCAGCCGGCAGCAGGCCGCGCTCGGCCTCGTTGACCGCCCGCGAGACGCCGTCGAGCCCGGGCGTCACATGGACGATCGCGGTCTCCGCGAGTCGCGCGTCGCCATCCCAGCGCGGCGGCTCGGACAGCGCGTAGTGGATCTGCATCTCGCTGCGCCCGTACCGGAACCCCTTCGCCCGCTCCGCCTGCCCCTCGAGGAGTCGGCCGTAGAGCTGCGTCGGGGTGACGTTGCAGATCACTGCCTGTGTCGCGCCGATCGTGCGGCCGTCGGCGGTGCGAACGCCGCCGGTGTGGACGCACTCGACGTGGACGCCGGTCTCGCACGTTCCGCCGTTCGCGCGGATCAGCGAGACCAGGGCGTCGGCGAGCTTCTGGCCGCCCCCGACCGGGATCGGCATCCCGCCATCCTGCACGGCGACCGCGATCACCTGCGCCATGTAGCCCGAAGCGGCCGCGTCGGGGCCGAGCCCGGTGTGGAGCACCCACGGCGCGAGCAGGCCGTGTGCCCGCTCCGAGTCGAAGGTCGTCTCGAGCCAGTCGCGGGCCGAAATCAGGAGCCGGCCGGCGAACTCAACCGCGCCGCGTCGACCGAGCCGGCGCACTGCCGTCGCGCCGAGTTTCGCTCCCTGCCGCGACCAGAGCTCGGTGCCCAGCACGCCGAAGGCGAGATCCGCCTTGGGGAAGAACTCGCCGAGCATCGCGCGCCAGGCGTCCCCGTCCCCCGCGTGATGCCGGTCGAGCTCCTCGGCGTT
>DASTHD010000170.1:0-5998 GCA_035605555.1 Gaiellaceae bacterium | reverse complement strand
GGGCGCCGTGCTTCCGGGCGGCCAGAAGCTCGAGCGCGCGAAGCTCCGAGGCGCGGTCAGCGACGGGATGATCCTGTCGGAGCGCGAGCTCGAGCTCGGCACTGACCACACCGGCATCATCGTGCTCCGGGACGGAGACCCCGGGGCGCCGCTGACCGAGGTCCTGCCGCTCCGGGACGAGGTGCTCGCCCTCGAGCCAACTGGGAACCGGCCGGACCTGCTCTCCGTCTACGGGATCGCGCGCGAGGTGGCGGCGATCTACGGCCTCGAGTTCGCTTCGCCGCCGGGCCGGGATCCCGCGCAGGTCGGCGACGAGCCCGTCGACGTGACGATCGAGGACTACGAGGGCTGCCCGCGCTACATCGGGCGGTTGTTCCGCGACGTCTCGATCACGCCGTCGCCGGTCTGGCTCCGCGCTCGTCTCCACGCCGCGGGAATGCGGCCGATCTCGAACGTCGTCGACGTCACGAACTACGTGATGCTCGCGCTCGGGAACCCGCTCCACGCCTTCGACCATACGAAGCTGGCCGACGGCAGGATCGTCGTGCGGCGGGCGCGGCCGGGGGAGAGGCTCCGAACACTGGACGGCGTCGACCGCGAGCTCGACCAGTCAGACCTGGTGATCGCCGACGCCGAACGTGCGATCGCGCTGGCGGGGATCATGGGCGGTGAGGAGACGGAGGTCACGGACTCGACGACCGACGTGCTGCTCGAGGCCGCCAACTTCGAGCCCTACGGGCTGCTGCGGACGTCCGAGCGCCTCAAGCTCCGAACCGAGGGCTCGAACCGGTGGGAGAAGGGCGTCGACCCGTACCTGGCCGGGCAGGCCGCGGCGCTCGCGACCGAGCTGATCGTCGACCTCGCCGGCGGCCGCTGGGTCGGGGACGCGGACGTTCAGGGCGAGCTGCCTCCGCGACCGACAATCGAGGTCCGGTCGTCCCGGGCGCCCGAGGTCGTCGGGCTCGAGCTTCCGCCCGAGGCGCAGGCCGAAATCCTTCGCCGGATCGAGTTCGAGGTGGAGGACGGCACCGTCACGGTTCCGACCTTCCGGGCCCGCGACGTGACGCGGGAGATCGACGTCGTGGAGGAGGTGGCGCGGTTCCGGCTGGACGAGGTGCCCTTCACGCTGCCGCTCCGGCGCCACATGACCGGCGCGCTGACGCGGGCTCAGCGCCTGCAGCGGACGATCGAGGACGCACTCGTCGGCGCAGGCTTCTGCGAGGCGTACACGCCTACGCTCGTGCCGGCCGCGGCCGCGCCGGATGGGATCAGGCTTCCCGAGCCGATGACCGAGGAGCAGTCCGTGCTGCGGACGTCGTTGCTGCCCGGCCTGCTCGACGCGGCGCGCCGAAATCTGGCCGTCGGCAACGAGGGCGTCGCACTC
Source organism: Gaiellaceae bacterium (assembly GCA_035605555.1). Classification (GTDB taxonomy): domain Bacteria; phylum Actinomycetota; class Thermoleophilia; order Gaiellales; family Gaiellaceae; genus JACDAN01. Next base: position 4,614 of record DASTHD010000170.1, on the reverse strand, counting down.
TTCGAGATCGGCCGCATTTTTCGGCCCGACGGCAAGCTCCCCGACGAGCACGTGCACCTGGGCGGGATCGTCGACGGTGGCTTCGCGCGGGCGAAGGGGGCGGTCGAGACCGTCTACGAGGCGGTCGGCGCACAGCCGCGCATCGAGCGGGCAACCGAGAGCTTCCTCCATCCCGGCAAGGCCGCGCGAACCGACGAGGGGTGGCTGGGCGAGCTGCACCCGACGCTGGTCGAAGGCGTCTGGGGGGCGTTCGAGCTCGATCTCAACCTGCTCGTCGCCGTCGCCCCGGGGGATGCGCAGTACGAGGACGTCGTCACCTTCCCGCCGGTGAAGCAGGACCTTGCCTTCGCGGTCGACGATGGGGTCGCCGCGGGCGATCTGGTCGCGGCGGCGCGCGAGGCCGTGCCCGAGCTGCGCGAGATGGCGCCGTTCGACGTCTATCACGGCGAGCAGGTGGGATCAGGGCGGAAGTCGATCGCGTTCAGCGTCGTGTTCCAGGCGTCGGACCGGACGCTGACCGACGAGGAGGCCGCGGGGCTCCGCGGACGGATCGTCGACACGCTGAGCGAGCGGTTCGGGGCGGAGCTGCGGGCCTAGAGGTCGGCGTCCGGGCCGAGCCGCGCCGCCAGCGCGCTCATCACCTTGCCCTGGATCTGTGGCTGGTGCTCCATCAGCGACCGGAAGCTCCGGTCGGTGATCACGAGGGCGCGGACCGGTGAGGTGGCGGTCACGGTTGCCGTGCGCGGGCTCTGCTTGATCAGGGAGATCTCGCCAAAGAAGTCGCCTGCGCCGAGCTGGTTGATCCGGCGCGAGCCTTTCTTCACGTCCGCGGAGCCCTCGATCAGCACGAAGAACTCGCGTCCTGGCTTGCCCTGCGTCGTCAGCTCCTTGCCCTCGCGGAGGTCGATCTCGTCGGCGATGCCGGCGACCTCTTTGAGCTCCTTCTTCGAGCATTCCGCGAACAGCGGCACGCCCTTGATCAGATCGACCTTTGCGTCGTGGCGCAGCATGCGTCGATCTTATTCCCCTCAATCCACAAGACGCAGGGAGACGTAGTGCCCGTCATGACTCAAAGAACCCGAATCGCCCTGTTCGCGGCCGCCGTCGCCGCCATGCTCGTGTCGCCCGCGGCCGCCTTCGCCCAGACCAAGCTGATCGCCGAGGTCGGGCTGAACGATGCCTTCCAGATCTCGCTCCGGACCGAAGCCGGCGCGGCCGTTACGGACCTGCCGGCCGGCACGTACGACATCGAAATACGCGATCACTCCGACCTGCACAACTTCCATCTGAGGGGTCCTGGTGGGGTGGACGTGTCGACGGATGTCGCATTCATCGGCACCAGGACGGTCCAGGTGACGCTTCAGGACAAGGCCCGTTACACGTTCCAGTGCGACCCGCACTTCTCGTCGATGCGCGGGACGTTCACGACCGGCGGAGGACCTCCGGTCTCACCGCCGCCGCCGAAGCCGAAGCTGAAGACGCTGACGGCGACGGTCGGCCCCGGGCGCACGATCTCGCTGCGGTCGGGCACCCGGCGCGTGAGCCGGTTGAAGGCCGGCCGCTACCGGATCGCCGTCCGCGACCGCTCGTCAGCCCATAACTTCCACCTGCGCGGGCCGGGCGTGAACAAGCGCACCGCCGTCGGGTTCAAGGGGACCGCGACGTGGACGGTGACCCTGCGCCGAGGCCGTTACAGCTTCGTCTGCGACCCGCACAAGGCCGTGATGAAAGGCAGCTTCCGAGTTACCTGATCGGCGCTACTCGCGGTCGACGAAGGAGAAGCGCCCGAACCGGGCCTTCTCCTTGCCCTCGCGGCCTCGGCGAAAGAGGAGACGCATGGTTGCGCCGATCCCTCCGGCGAGGACGAAGCCTGCCCCGAGCGCGCCCGCCGTGAACACCGGGAGGTTGGACCGGAGCTTGGCGTTCACGTCGGTCGCCTCCTTCACCTCGGCGCGCAGGGAGTTGACCGCGTGAGCGAGCTGCTCGCGCTCCGTTTCGAGCTCGAGCCGGACCTGCTCTGTCGTGCGGTTGTCAGTGGCTGCCATTGCTCTTCAGGGCCTGGGTCGTGAGCTTCGCCTCGTCGATCGCCTGCTTCGGCACCGGCGGCGTCCCGCGCTGCACCTTCTTCACGCCGATGAACGCCAGGATGCCGGTGACGAGAAAGAGGAACGCCGTGACGATGAGGAGCGAGGCCCAGAGTGGCAGAAACGTCGCCAGAGCGGCGGCGATCGTCGCGAACAGGAAGCCGACACCGTAGACGAGCACGAGCACCGCGCCGCCGAGGAGGCCGAGGCCGAGGCCGAGCGCCGCCACCTTCTTCTTCAGCTCGATCTGGGCGAGCTCGAGCTCGAGGCGGACGATCGAGCTCGCATGCTCGGCGACGCTTTTCGCGGCGGTGCCGAGCTTCACATCAGTCTCTTGGGTGGGCATGGCCCCTCCAGTCGATGAACTTGGCGATGGCGATGCCGGCGACCAGCGCGACGCCGACGACGAGGAGCGCGTTCGGCCCGCCGCCTTCCTTTGGCTTCGGGCGGGCGGGCAGCTGGGGCCGGCTGGGGGCGGCGGGCGTTCCGCTGCCGGCCGGCTGGTTCGTCGGCGCCTGTCCCCGCGCACGGGCGACGATCAGGCTCGGCTTCAGCTTCCGGAGAAACGCGGCGTCTTCGGCCATCGGGTCCGCGAGCATAGCCGCCACTCCGCCCTCGGCTGCCGCGCGGTCGGAAAGCGTGCGCAGCCCGTCGGCGGCGCGGTCGATCAGCTGATCGGCCTTGTTCATTTCTTCGTGGGTGGGTCTTCGCCGGTCGCGATCCGGTAGACGCGCGAGGCGGCGAACCGCGCCGCGATCGCGGCGAGCGCAGCGAAGACGCTGTAGATCGCCGTCCACAAGAGCTTGCGCAGCACGAGTGAAACTTACCGCTCTTGCGGCGGCTGGAAACCTATGCTCCGTCTATGCAGTCGGACGCGCGCCCGTTCGGAAAGGCCGACCGGCAGCGCCTGATCGCGAGTCTCGTTTCCCGGCGCCGGATCGGGACGCAGCACGACCTCCTCGGCGCCCTCGCTGCGGAGGGGTGCCTCGCGACCCAGGCGACAATCTCGCGCGACATCCGTGAGCTCGGTCTCGAGAAGACGCACGACCAACTCGGACGGCCTCGTTACGTCCTCGCCCAGGACGGCCGCGGGCGGGCGGATCCGCGTGAGGCGCTCGCCGCGGTGCTGTCCCAGTTCGGCCGCGATGCGGTGGCGGCACAGAACATCGTGGTCGTGCAGTCCGAGCTCGGGTCTGCCCCTGCGATCGGGCGGGCGCTCGATCGGCTGTCGCATCCGCTCGTCGTGGGGACGCTCGCCGGTGACGACACCTGCCTTGTGATCACGGCCGACAAGGCGGGCGCGTCGTCGCTCGCGAAGGAGCTGAGGCAGATCATTGGCTGAGGTTGGCGAGATCGCCCGCCGAAGCCGGCGGATCACGGAGCGGGATATCGAGCTCTTCACCGAGCTCACCGGCGACCGCAACCCGCTGCACTACGACAAGCGGGCGGCCGTGCGGTCGCGGTTCGGGGGCATCATCGTCCAGGGCGGGGTCACCTCGGGCTTGCTGAACGCGGTCGTGGCGGAGGACCTGCCGGGGCCGGGCAGTGTCTTCCTCCACGTCGACTGGAGCTTCCGTGCGCCGGTGCGGCCAGGCGACGAGATCACCGCCGAGGTCGAAGTGCTCGAGGTGCGCGACGACAAGCCGATGACGACGTTGAAGACGACCATCGTCGACCAGGACGGGACGGTCGTGCTCGACGGGACTGCGCTCGTCTGGACGGAGCCGCTCTGAACGGGAGAACGCGAGCGCTGGCGCTCCTGTCTGTGGCGCTGGTGTGCTCGATGACGACGTGGTTCTCGGCGACCGCCGTCGTGCCGCAGCTCCGGGCGGAGTGGGGACTGGGGGACACGGCGGCGGCGTGGCTGACGATCGCGGTCCAGGTCGGCTTCGTGTTCGGCGCAGTCGTCTCGAGTGCGTTGAGCGTGGCGGACGTCTTCTCGCCGCGCGCCGTGATCCTCGCGGGGGCGCTCGGCGCGGCAGGGGCGAACGCAGTGTTGCTCCTGGCGGACGGGCCGCGGCTCGGGCTGGCGGCGCGGTTTGCGACGGGGTTCTGCCTGGCCGGGGTGTACCCGCCGGCGCTCAAGCTGGCGTCGACGTGGTTTCAACGGGGGCGCGGGACGGCCCTCGGGATCGTCGTGGGCGCCCTGACGCTCGGGTCGGCGGCGCCGCATCTCGTCAACGGCCTCGGTGGGCTCGACTGGCAGGTGGTGGTGGCGACGACGTCGGTGCTGACCGTGATCGGTGGGGTATTGGCGGCCGTCGCGGTGCCGGAGGGGCCGTACCGGTTCCCGGTCGCGCGGTTCGATCCGCGCCAGGCGGGGCGGGTCTTGCGGAACCGGGGGGTGCGACTGGCCTCGCTCGGCTACTTCGGCCACATGTGGGAGCTCTACGCGATGTGGGCGTGGTTCCTCGTGTTCTTCTCGGCCGTGTCCGATCCGGGGAGCGGAGCGGCCTACGCGACGTTCGCTGTGATCGCAGCGGGGGCGGTCGGGTGCTGGGCGGGCGGCGTGCTCGGCGACCGGTGGGGC
>DASTHD010000163.1:0-22895 GCA_035605555.1 Gaiellaceae bacterium | reverse complement strand
GCCGAAGCGCCACGCGCGCGGCGACGACCGCCGGGCCTTCTTGCCGCCGTCCGCGACGTGCGTGCATCCCCGCTCCTGTGCTGGATGAGCGCAGGTGCGCTTCTTACCTCCCTCCTCTTCAGCCTCCTCTACCTCCCGTTTTCGAAGGCTGCTGCCGAGCGTTATCCCGATACCGACGAACTCGCCGCCTTCTTCGGCGTCTTCTTCGCCGTCTCGATGGGCACGGCGCTGCTGCTCTCGCTCCTCGTCACCAGCCGGCTTCTGGGCAGATTCGGCGTGCCGACCGTCGTGCTCGTCCTGCCGGTTCTCTACCTCGTCGCGTTCGGCGCACTCGCAGTAACCGCGACGTTCGCAACCCTGGCCGCGTTCCGATTCGCGCAGATCGCCTGGCGGAGCGGCGGCGCCGGCAGCACGTGGGAGGCCCTCGTGAACACCATCCCGGCCCACCGCCGGGACCGCGTCCGCGCGTTCCTGACCGGCATTCCGACGCAGCTGGGAACCATGGTGGCTGGGGCGGTCGCTCTCGTCGCCCAACGATTCGACGAGCCCCGCGTGCTCTACGGAGCGGGCCTCGTCGGCTCCGCACTTGCAGTCGCCTCGATCTCCCGCATCCGCAGTGCCTACCCGCGTGCGCTCGTCGCGGCGCTTCGCGAAGGCCGTCCCACGATCTTCGGCAGCACACCGGGGGGCCCGAGGGCTGCCATCGTGAATGCTGACGCCGTCGGGCTCGCGGTACTCAGCGACCTTCTCACCGACCATGAGGTCACGGCGCGACTGCTCGCGGCAAATGCCCTCGCCGACCTTGACGTTCCCGAAGCGGCGGAGGCGCTGGCTTCTGCGGCCGAGGAAGACGACGAGCCTGAAGTCCGGCTGGCTGCCCTCGTGTCCCTCGAGCGCGTGGATGCGGGACGCGCCGCCGCGGTCGCGTTCGCACAGCTAGCCGATGCCGACTCATCGGTACGCCTCGCCGCTCTGCAAGTCCTGGCCCGGGCTGGTGCAGACCCGCCGCGCCAAGTGCTCGACGACGAGGAGGTCGCAGTCCGCGCGCTCGCCGCCGCAATGCTCTTCGGCCATGAAGCGCGCGCCCAGTCCGTGCTCGACGCGGTCGTGCACGCGCCCGATCCGTCGGTTCGAGAGGTCGGGTATCGCGCGATCGCCACCGGGGGCGCTGAGGAAACACGGCACCTTGCGCTGGCCGGTCTCGACGACCTCGACTCTCGAGTGCGCCACGAGGCGGCACACGCGGTCGCGGCCACCCCGAACGAGGAGGCGGTCAAACCGCTCGTCGCCTTGCTCGCGGACGATGACGCCGTCGTACGCTCCGCCGCGGCGGAGGCGCTCGGAGAGGTCGGCGAGCCTGCTGTCGAGGCCGTTGTCGACGCGCTCTTCGCCGAGGGTCACCAGGACGCGGCACTGGCCGCGCTCGAACGCCTTCCCCTGGACGGGAGTGCCACGCGTCTGCGGAGGTTCGCCGCCGAGTCGGTCGCGCGCGCGCTCGAAGCCGCAGAGCTGCGCAGCAGACTCGTCGCGAGCAACGACGCCGCGATTGCGCTGCTGCACGATTCGCTTCGGACGCGTGAGGAACGCCACGCACTCGCCGCGCTTCACGCGGCTGCGCTGCTGGGCCCGCGTCGGACGAGTGTCTTCGCTGCGCTTGAAAGCCTCGTGGTGTCCGACCCAGCCCAGCGCGCAACAGCACTCGAGGTTATCGAGACCGTTGGAGATCCGGCGATCGTCCGGCCGCTACTTGCGCTCTGGGAATCCGGCACGACGAACGGCTTCGACGGTGAGGTAATCGATCGGCTCCGCGACGACCCGGATACATGGATCCGGCAATGCGCCGACTTCGCGAAGGACGCGCTTGAAGGAGGAAGGATGACCCACACCCTGACGACGAACGTTCCCCTGGTAGAGCGCGTGATTTTCCTGCGCAACGTCCCCCTCTTCGCGGCGCTCGCGCCGCAAGAACTCGAACCGATCGCGACCGTCGCCGAGGAGGAAATCTTTTCGGAAGGCGAGTTGCTTGCGATCAGAGGCGAGCCCGGCGACACGCTCTACGTCATTGTCGACGGCCAAGTGCAGGTGCTGGGCGCCGGGGAGCAGGAGCTTGCGGTCCTCGGCCCAGGCGAGTTCATCGGCGAGATGGCGGTGATCTCGAGCAAGCCTCGTGCGGCTTCGCTCTTGGCGACGTCCGACGTCCGCGTCCTCGAGTTGCACAGACCCTCGTTCGAAGCGATCCTGCGCGAGCGGCCCGAGACCGCGCTCGCGATGATGCGAATCCTTTGCGACCGGCTGGCGGCGTTTGCCGGTCCAGCCGCGGCTGAGCCCTCGAACCGCCGAAGTGAGACCGATGACCTCACAGCCGGGTAATGCGCCGCACAGGGGCCCGTTGGACCCGCACTGGCAGGTTGCCGTCGTCTCGCTGGCAAGGCACTTCAGCGAGCCCGCTTCACGAGTCGACGCAGAACGGGCTTGGCCCATTCCGCTCACATCGCTTTATCGTGACCAAATTGGCCGAAAGTTGTGACACTTTCGGCCAGAGAGACGCCTAGTGGTGCTGCGGGGTGGCAGGCACGCCTGTCGCCTGAAGCTGCGCCGCGAACAGGGTCTTGTCGATCTTCCCGTGGTAGATCGGCACGCCCTCCTGGAGGCACAGGCGGATGACCGCCTCGCGCTCCATGTTCATCTCCTTCGACAGCTCCTCCGGCGTCAGGTGATTCGCCATGCAGCTACTCCTTCCCCTCGGTTCCAAGGCAACAAAAAAGCCCGCCGCCACAAGGCGCGTCGGGCTCGAAAGCTCGCGTGTCGGCGGGGCGGCTCATCAGTCGCTCAACCTCCGCTTCTGCACACTCTGAGCTTACACCGGATTCGGGACGTCGACGAACTCCCAGTCGAGGTCGAAACGGTCCGCCAGCCGCTCGGCGAGTGCCTTGATCCCGAAGGTCTCCGTTGCGTAGTGGCCGCCGGCCAGGAAGTGCGTGCCGAGCTCGCGTGCCAGGGCCATGGTCGGCTCGGCCGGCTCGCCCGTCACGAAAGCGTCGTAGCCCATGGCCGCGATCTGCGGGAAGAGCCGCGCGGCGCCGCCGGTGATCACTGCCACGCGCTCGATCTGCGTGCGACCACCGTCGAAGACCTGGGGCTCGCGGCCCGTGAGGCCGTGGAGGCGGCTCGAGAGCTCGTCGAGGCTGGCCGGTGTCTCCAGCCGCCCCCCGAAGCCCCATTCGAGGACGCGTTCGCGCTCGGCGATGCCGAGACCGCCGGCGACGATCGCGTTGTTCCCGATCTCGGGGTGGGCGTCGAGGGCGAGGTGGTAGGCCGCAAGCGTCATGTCGGCGTCGAAGAGGGCCTCCAGCCGCCGCCGCATCGCCCGGTCGACGATCCGCGGGTCGTTCTCCCAGAAGAGGCCGTGGTGGACGATCAGGAGCTGCGCGCCGGTTGCCGCCGCGCCGTCGAACACCTCACGTGAGCTGGAGACCGCCGCCGCGACCTTGGTGACCTCGTCCGCCCCGACGACCTGCAGGCCCATCGGGCCGTAGTCGTGGTAGCTGTCGAGGTCGAGCAGCTCGCGAGCGTGTTCGAGGATTTGATCGCGAGCTGCCAAGGCGCCTAATCGGGGTGCCCAGATTTGAACTGGGGACCTCTCCGACCCGAACGGAGCGCGCTACCAGGCTGCGCCACACCCCGAGTGGCCACAGGTTAGCGGAGGTTCCGATGGACGATTGCCGTGCATTCGTCCTCGACGTAGTCCAGTCCCGCCTCCGTGACGATTCGGCGCGCCTCGGGCGAGTGGAGGTCGAGCTGGAGCCAGAACGCCTTCGCGCCTGCCTCGACGGCCTCGCGAGCATGCTGCGGCACCGCCTCCTCGCGCCGGAACACGTCGACGAGGTCGATCGGCTCCTCGATGTCGGCGAGCGTCGCCACGCAGGGCACGCCGAGCACCTCGTCGCAGTCCAGCGGGCGCACCGGGATCACCCGGTAGCCCTGGGCGAGGAGGTAGCGCATCACCCCGTGTGAGGGTCGATTCGGGTTCGGCGACGCACCGACGAGGGCGACTGTCTTCGACTCTCGGAGGATCTGCTCCGGCGATCTCATGCCGCCTCCCGGACGCGCGGCAGCGCCAAGGCGCCCTCCGGGCATCGGCAACGCCTCGCCGCCGCGCCCCAGAGCGGCCAGCTCAAGCCCCGAACCTGCGATCTCGCGGAATCACTCATCTCCAAACCAGAGCTATCCTGCCAGCCGATGTCCGGCACGCTGCGCGTCGCCTGCGTCCAGCTCACGAGCCGGTCCGACAAGGCGGCGAATCTCGAGAAGACCGAGCCGCTGGTGGCGAAAGCTGCGGCCACCGGCGCGGACATCGTCGTGCTCCCGGAGAAGTGGAACGCGATCGGGAACCCCGAGCAGCTCCACGCCGCGGCCGAGACGCTCGAGGAGGGCGAGTCGGTCGAGGCGATGTCCCGGTGGGCGAAGACCCTCGGGATCACGCTCGTCGGCGGGTCGATCACGGAGCGCCGCGACGGCCGCGAGAAGCTCTCGAACACGAGCATCGTCTTCGACTCCGACGGCTCTATCGCCGGCCTCTACCGGAAGATCCACATGTTCGACGTCGAGGTCGGCGGGCTCGTCTACCGCGAGTCGGACGCCGAGGAGCCCGGGGACGAGCCGGTCGTGCTCGAGGCCGAGGGCTGGCCGCTCGGGCTGACCGTCTGTTACGACGTCCGCTTCCCGGAGCTGTACCGGATCCTCGCGCTCCAGGGCGCCCACCTCGTGACGGTGCCGGCGCACTTCACGCTCTACACCGGCAAGGACCACTGGGAGCTGCTGCTGCGGGCGCGCGCGGTCGAGAACCAGTATTACGTTGCCGCGGCGGCGCAGATCGGCGAGACGCTTCCGGGGCGCCTCTCCTACGGGCGCTCCCTGATCGCCGACCCGTGGGGCGTCGTCCTGGCGACGGCACCCGACGAGGAAACCGTCATCACCGCCGAGCTCGACCGGCGGCGGCTCGACGAGGTGCGCGCGAAGCTCCCCTCGCTGGCCTCCAGGCAGGCAGATGCCTACCGGTGGCCAACTCCGACTCCGTAGCGGCAATGGACATCCAGGCGGTTCTCTTCGACCTCGACTTCACGCTGGCGAAGCCCGGTCCGGATCTCGGTCCGGAGGGTTACCAGCGGCTCGGTCGACGGTTCGGGCTCGAGCTCGACCCGTCCCGATACGCGGAAGCCCGGGCGAAGGCGGTGGAGGGGCTGCGAAAGCACCCGGACTTCCGCCACGACGAGGAGATCTGGGTCGCATTCACCGAGCGGATCATCCGCGGGATGGGCGGCGACGCGGACAGCGCCTACGAGGCCGCCGTCGAGATGACGCGCGCCTGGGAGCACGCGCACAACTTCGACCTCTTCGACGACGCGCTCCCGGCGCTCGCCGAGCTGCGCCGCCATGGGCTCAAGCTGGGGATCGTCTCCAACACGGGAAGGGACGTCGAGGAGTTCCTGGCACATCACAGTCTCGACGTTGACGTCGCGCTCTCCTCGCGCGTCCACGGCAAGGTCAAGCCGCATCCGACGATCTTCCAGGCCGTGCTCGATCGGCTCGGCGTCGAGCCTGAGCACGCGGCGATGGTAGGGGACTCGCCCGAGGACGACCTCGAGGGGGCCCGCAGCCTCGGGATGCGCGCGTTTCTCGTCGACCGGGACGGGCTTCACCCGGAGGCCGAAGACCGGCTGCCGAGCCTGCTCGCCTTGCCTGCGGCGCTGGGTCTCGTCAGCAGCGATCCGAGTCCGAGCACGTCCTGACGATCTCGACGGACGGTCGCCGGTAGCGGCCGTGCGGCCAACGGATCCGGATGCGCAGCGACGCCGCGTTGTTCTCGTAGCGGAGCTCGTACAGGAGCAGCCGCCGGTTCGCCCGGTGGACGAGCAGGTAGTTCCCCGCCGGCACGCCGGTCAGGTCGAGGTTCTGCCCGTGGAAGTAGCTCGGATAGCGGTCGGTGTAGCCGACCGAGGTGCCCTGAAAGACCGACAGCGCCTGCGGGTTCCCCTGCTCGCAGTAGCCCCTGAAGACCGGATGCCGCGGCTCCAGCGCGAACGTCCCGGGCGCATGCGCGTAGTGGTCGGCGAGGCAGAAGCCGCTCTTGTGGTCGCGCACGACCACGCCGTTGTCTGCGACCCGTCTGAGCTCATAGCGCTGGAAGCCGAGGATGTGCCAGTGGTTGTGCGTCGACGAGCGGACGTAGCGAAGGACGCCGATCCGCGGGTGCGTGCGGCGCGAGCCGCGGGCCATGCGCGCGAGCTGCGAGGCCCGCATGAACGGGACGCTCCGGCTCGAGCGGTGCGCGGAGAGAATCACCGGGCCGAGGCCGATGTTGTCGGTCGCCGAGTCGAAGCCGAGCAGGAAGTGCCGGCGGCCGCCTCGCTCCACCGTGCGCACCGACAGGTCCGCCGGAGCCCGTTGCTCGAGGTCGGGCAGCAGCGCCGTCACTGACGGGAGGCGTCGGATCGCAGGAGCGACCGCGTACGGCGTCGCCAGCTCCGGCAGCGCCTGCCCGCCGCCGACCGGCACGCGCCAGAGCGTCTCCACGCCGGCCTTTGCGCTCGCGAAGACGACCTGGCGGCTGTTTGCGGAAAACGCCGGTGAGGAGTCCACCGCGTCGTCGGCCGTGAGCCGCGTGGTGCCACCGGTCTTGAGGTCGAGGGCGATCACGTCGGCGAACCCCGACTCGTCGGAGATGAAGGCAAGGCGGCGGCCGTCCGGCGACCAGGCAGGCTCCGTCTGGGCGCCTGTGGTGCCGTAGAGCTTGCGGGGCCGCCCGCCGCCGGGTCGCACCGTGTAGAGGTCGTCGCCGTCGCTGTAGGCGATCCGCCCGCCTCCGGGCGACCACACCGGGTTGACGCCGGCCGCGAGGCGGCGGCTGCCCTGGCCGTCGGCTCGCACGACGACGACGTTGCCGTCCCGCTCGACCACGAGCCGCATTCCGTCCGGCGACCAGTCGGGGCTCTGCTCGTCGTCGATCGTGTCCGTGATCCGCCCTTTGTGCGTGCCGTCGGCGTCGACCACGAAGAGGTCGCCCGCGCCGGCCGCGCCAGGCACCACGTAGGCGAGGCGCCGCCCGTCGGGCGTCCAGGCCGGATCCGCCGCGCCCGGCACGAGGCCGATCACCCGGTTCCCGCGCCCCGCAAGGAAGATCCCGCCGCCGACGATCTCCGAGCGGGAGAAGGCGAGCGTCGCCCACGGCGCGGGCGGAGCGGAGGCCGAGCCGCCGGCGGCGAGCGAGAGCGCTGCGGCCGCGAGCCCCGCCGCGACGGCGGACAGCGCCGCCAGGGCAAGGAGCGTCCGCTTCACGGCGTCGCTCCGAACTCGGCCGCGCCTTCCTGGAGCGTCGCCACCGGGCCAACGCAGACATCCTCGTCCTCGAAGAGCTCGAGCCACTCGTTCAGCGGTCGCGCCGCGATCGCCGCGCCAAGCGCGTCGGCGATCTCGTCCTGCGCCTCAGGATCGAACTGGCGCGGAACGAGCTCCTCGAGCCCGAGGAGCTCGCAGAGCCGCCGGAAGAACTTGTGCTCGAGGGCGGCGACGGTGAGGTGGCGGCCGTCGGCGGTCTCGTAGATGCGGTAGCAGGCGAGCCCGCCCGTGAGCAGCTTCGGCAGCGGATCGCCTGCAAGCCGGTGCGCCGCGAAGCGGTGAGAACCGTGGGTCATGGAGACGACAAGCCGCGACCCACGGCCGGTCCGGTTTCGCTCCAGGAGCGCGGCCAGGATCTGGGCGACCGCGGTGAGCGAGCCGGCGGCGAGATCGGCGAGCTGGGCGGCCGGGATGCCAGGCGCAGTGTCGTGAAGTAGGCCGGCCCAGCCCTGGTAGTTGAGATCGTGGCCCGCGCGGCGCTCGTGGCGGCCTCCGTGCCCGAACCCCGTGATCGAGCAGTACACGATCGTGTTCGGGAGGTCTTCCGGGCCGATGCCGAGCCGCTCGGCGACACCGGGCCGGAACCCCTCGAGTACGACGTCGGCCTCGGAACAAAGCGCCCTCGCTCGCTCGGGCTCTGCCTTCAGATCCAGCAGCACCGTCTCCTTGCCCGCATTCAGTGCCTCGTACCAGGCGGGTGCGATGCCGATCATCGGGTCGCGGTCCAGCGGCTCGATCCGGACGACCCGGGCCCCGAGCTCGAACAGCTCGCGGCTCGCGAACGGCCCGGGGAGGTGGCGCGTGAGATCGACGACCGTGACCCCCTCGAGCGGCTGCATCGGCCTGGGCTAGACGGCGGCGGGGACGCTCGGTTGCGGGACGAAGCTCGCCGCGTGACCGCGGCGGTTCGCTTCGCCCAGCTCGTCCTCGTCCAGGGCGCCGATACGGAGGAGGAGCTCGAACTCGTCCCGGAGGTGCGTGCGCATCATCTCCGGGCCGTCCGTGGCGATCGTGAAGGGGACGCCGTGGTGCGTGAAGGCGCGGAAAGTGTCGCGGACGGCCTCCTCGCTCTTCAGCGCCTTCGTGAGCAGGTTCGAGGTGGGGCAAATCTCGAGCACGATCTCGCCCTCGGCGATCTGGGCCATCAGCCCCTCGTCGCGGGCGGCGAGGATTCCGTGGCCGATCCGGTCTGGTCGGAGCGTGGAGACGACCTCACGGATCTCCGCGATCCCGTAGTCGCCGCCCTCCTCGCCGACGTGGATCGTCACGCCGAGGCCGGCGTCGCGGGCCAGCTCGATCAGTGGGAGAAGGTCACGGTAGGGGTAGGGGCCGCCCGCCTCCGGTCGTGGCCCGGCGATGTCGATTCCGACGATGCCCCGCGGCGCGTACCGGATCGCCTTCTCGACGATGATCTCGTTCTGCCGGTCGGTGAACGTCCGGTCCATCATCAGGATCAGGCCGGCGCGCACCTGCGGGTACTCGAGGCTCGCGCGGTCGAGCCCTCGCACGGCGGCCATGATGATGTGGTCGAGGTCGCGCTCGCCGCCGCGGTTCCGCTTCATCGGGTTAAAGCGCAGCTCCAGCGTCGTGATCTGCTGCGAGCGGTATGCGCCCCCGATCGCGGTGTGGACGGAGCGCTCCACCGCCAGCGGACTGGACTGGATCAGCTCCGTCCACTTGTAAATCTGGTCGAGCGCCGCCAGGTCGGCCACGCCGCGCGGGTCGGAGACCGTGACGAGCCGGTCGAACTCCCAGTAGTCCTTCACGGGCAGCGCGATGCCCTGCTCGTGGGCGAGCGTCCACATGATCTCCGTCCCGACCGACCCGCCGAGATGGGTATGGAGCTCCGCCAGCCCTTCCTGCGCCGCCATCCGGCGAGCCTACCGGGCGAGTCGGGCGTAGGATCGGGCTCCACGAGCGCTCCACGGAAGACGGCCGACCTCTACGGGCTCCCGCTCGAGGAGTTCACACGCGCGCGCGACGAGCTCGCGAGGGAGCTGCGCAGGGCAGGGAAGCGGGAGGCGGCGGACGAGGTCAAGGCGCTGCGGAAGCCGAGCGTCTCCGCCTGGGCGGTCAACCAGCTGGCCCGGCGCCACCCGCAGGAGCTGAAGGCGCTCGTCCAGGCAGGCGACGGGCTCCGGAAGGCGCAGCGGGCGGCGGTCACGCGCGGCGACTCAGCCGGGCTTCGCGACGCTCAGCGCGCGCATCGCGAACGGCTCGACGAGCTGCTCGCGACCGCACGTCACGACCTCGGCACCGGCGGGCAGACGCTTCAGCGAGTGGCGCAGACTCTGCGGGCTGCGTCGGTGGAGAAGGAGGCGTCGAAGGCGCTCGCCTCGGGGACGCTGACCGAGGACGTCTCCCAGAGCGGCTTCGGCGGGATGCTCGTAGCGGTCCCCGGCGGGAAGGCTCCGGCGCGGCGGCCGCCCCCGAAGCGGAAAGAGGCGGCGAAGGCGCGGCCGAAACCGGCGCCGAAGCCCAAGCCGCCGCCGAAGCCGAAGCCCGACCCGAACGCGGCGAGGCGCCGAAGGCTCCGCGAGCAGCTCGACAAGGCGCGGGCCCGCGTCGCGGAGCTCGAAGCCCGGCTGGACGAGCTCGGGCCAGAACCTTGACTCGTGCTGCGCGGTCCGAGCAGGCGCAACGACCCGCGTCCCGCGTAGTCTCCGTCATAGTTTGGCCGCCATGAAGGTCGGGATCGTCGTCCCGTACTCGTGGTCGTTCTGGGGCGCAGTGGTGGAGCACGCAGAGCTCCAGGCCCAGGCGCTGCGCGATCTGGGCGTGGAGACGCGGACGATCATGGGCAACGACCCTCCGGGTCAGTTCACGCGTGCCCTCCACCCGCGCGTCGGCCGCGACGGCCCTCCCCCGCCGGACGTGATCCCCGTGGGGCGCTCTGCGATCGTGCCGGCGAACGCGTCGTTGCCGAACATCATCCTCGGGCCGCGGTCGGTGGGACGGCTGAGACGGACGCTCGAGCGGGAACGCTTTGACCTCCTGCACGTGCACGAGCCGCTCACGCCGGTGCTCTCGATCGGGGCGCTGGCGCTGACCCGCTCGCCGGTGGTCGCGACCTTCCACGCCTCGGGCGACCTCGGCTGGGCGAAGCTCGGGATGCCGGTCTGGGGCTTCCTTCTCGACCGGATCGACGTGAGGATCGCCGTCTCGGAGCAGGCGCGGCTGACGGCCTGGCGCTACTCGCCGGCGGCCTACGAGGTGATCCCGAACGGTGTGCTGATCCCGCCGCAGGCGGATCCCTCGGGCCGCGAGGATCGGATCCTCTTCGTCGGCCGGCAGGAGGCGAGGAAGGGGCTGCCCGTCCTGCTTCGCGCCTGGCCCGAGATCCGCAGGAGGACGGGGACGAGACTCCGAGTGATCGGCGCCGACCCGCTCGCGGTGCGGCTCCTGATCGCGCGTGAGCGCATCTCCGACGAGGGCATCGACGTGCTCGGGTTCCTCTCGCAGGAGCGGCTGACAGCCGAACTGCTCTCGGCCAAGGCGATGGTGGCGCCGTCGCTCGGCGGCGAGAGCTTCGGGATGGTCCTGACGCGCGCCTTCGCCTGCGCGACTCCGGTCGTGGCGTCGGACATCGATGGCTACCGTGACGTCATGAGCCCTGAGACCGGGATGGCCGTGCCGCCGGGCGACGCCGAGGCCCTGATCCGGGGCGTCGTCGACCTCCTCGCGGACGAGGACCGGCGCTGCCGTTTCGGCGAGCACGGCCGCCGACAGGCGGAGGAGCGCTACTCCTGGCACCGCATCGGGACGCGGCTCGTCGACGTCTACGAGCGCGTGCTCGGAAGGGTGCCGGCCGCGGCATGAAATGGGGGTTCCCCCAGAGCTGGTTCCTGCGGGTCCTCTTCGGCATCTCGATGCTGATCACGATCATCGGCCTCGTCTGGTGGCGGGGGCCGGAGTGGAACCGGGTCGGGGCGGCGTTCGAGCTCGTCTCCTGGAACTGGATCGCTCTTGCGCTCCTCCTCAACCTCGTTTCGGTCGTCCTTCGCGCCTGGGCGTGGCGGACGGTGATCAACCAGGCGCTGCCGGTGGAGCAGCATCCGCCGTTCTCGCGGATCTTCTCGGCCTTCTCGATCGGCCTGCTGGGCAATGCGGTCCTGCCGGGGCGCATCGGCGAGCTGGCGCGGGTCGCCGTCCTCACCCGGGAAATGCCGCGCGGTGAGGGGGCGACGGGCCGGCTGCTCGGCTCCGTCTTCGCCCACCGGCTCTTCGACGTCGTCCCCGCTCTCCTGCTGACGGCCTATGTCCTCGCTACGGCGAAGATCCCGAAATGGGCGATCACGAGCGTGCTGATCGCGATCGTGATCGGGATCGTCCTCTTCCTGGCGACCATGCTGGTGGCCGGCATCGAGCAGCGGCCGCTCCCGGAGAGCGCGCGGGCGCTGCGGCGGCTCCTCGCGATGGCACGCCTCGGGCTCGGCGTCATGCGCGAGCCGGCCGCGGCCGTCGCCGCCGCGCTGCTGCAAACCGCCGCGTGGCTGATGCAGCTGTTCGCCGTCTGGGCCACGATGTTCGCGTTCGGGATCGACCAGCACATGCCGGCGGCCGGGCTGGTCCTGCTGCTGATGAACGTCGCGAACCTTTTCCCACTGTGGCCGGGGAACATCGGGCTCCTGCAGGCCGTCGTGGCCCTGCCGCTCCGCTCCTACGGCGTGCCGTACGCGACCGGCATCGCCTTCGGCGTCGGGCTCCAGGTGCTCGAGATGTCCGTCGGCATCTGCATGGGCCTGATCTTCCTCATGCGCGAGGGACTCTCGCTCGCCACGCTCGGCCGCATCCCCTCGGATGCCCCTGAACGGAAGGAGCCGGAGGTGGCCGACGAGTCCCGTGAACGCGCTCGCCTCTCCGGCTAGCCTCAAGGGCGTCCTCTCCGGCCGCGAGGCGGCTGCCGCGCTGGCCGAAGGGCTGCGGACGGGTGGGGCGGAGGTGGTCGAGGCCCCGGTTGCGGACGGCGGCGAGGGAACGCTCGACCTCCTGCACGCCGAGCTCGGCGGCGACTGGCGTCTGGCGACGGTGACGGGGCCGATGGGCGGGGAGGTGGAGGCGCGATGGCTGCTCCTCCCCGACGGAATGGCGGCGGTGGAGTCGGCGGAGGCGATCGGGCTCGGGCTGGTCCCGGAGCGCGATCGAGACGTGCTTCGGGCCTCGAGCCGCGGCCTGGGCGAGCTGATCCACGAGGCGATGGACGCCGATCCGGCGGAACTCGTCGTCTTCCTCGGCGGGGTTGCCACCGTCGACGGCGGCATCGGGCTCCTGGAGGTGCTCGGCGGCTTCCGCCTGCCGGTGCGCGCCGCGACGGACGTCCGCGCCCCGCTCGGCGACGCGGTCTGGGTCTACGCGGCGCAAAAAGGGGCTCGGCCGGAGCAGCTGCCGGAGCTCGAGCGGCGGCTGCACTCCAAGCGTCGCCTGGCCTCGGTGGCCTCCCTCCCCGGAGCCGGCGCGGCGGGCGGCATCGGGGCGGCGCTCGCCGCGCTCGGCGCCGAGCTCGTGGAAGGAGCACCGCTCGTCCTCGACCTGACCGGCTTTCCGGCGCGCCTCGACGGGGCCGACCTGGTCGTGACCGGCGAGGGAACCGTGGATGCCACCACCTTCGCGGGCAAGGCCCCTTCGGCCGTGCTGGAGGCGGCCGAGGCAGCCGGGGTCCGGTCAGCGCTCTTCGGCGGCCGCGTCCTCGAGACGCCGGACGGTGTGGAGGCCTACGAGCTCAGCGGAGAGCCCGAGCGGGCGCGCGAGGACCTCGTCGAGCTCGGCCAGCGGTTGGTTACTGCTGCTGCGACTGGTCGTACTGCTTGACGGCGCCCTGCAAGAGCTTCCAGGCGATGCCCGGTGTCTCCTCGACGAGCGGCCTGAAGTCCCAGAACGTCATCGCGTAGGTCTTCAGCTCGCTGTCGGCAGTCACGGTGGCCGTCCGCGGACTCTGCGCGATCAGCGCGATCTCGCCGAAGTAGTCGCCAGGGCCGAGCCGCCGGACCTCGTCGCCGTGGACGGTGACAGTCGCCGCGCCGTCCTCGATCACGAAAAAGCCGACGCCGCTTTCGCCCTCGACGGCGATCTGCTGGCCGGAGGAGAACGTTCGATGCTTCATCGATCCCGCGATCGCCTCTCGATCCCTGTCGTCGAGGTCGGAGAAGAGGGGGACCTGCTTCAGGAGTTGTGCCGCTTCGCTCGCCATGCGCGCGATTCTATTCAGGTCCCGACGGCTTGAGCGCTTCGATCCTTCCCTGCGCCGTGTCGAGCTTCTCGAGGCAGAACCGGTGAAGGTCCTCGCCGCGCTCCCAGAGCTTGATCGCACTGTCGAGGTCGGCCTGGCCGGATTCCAGCTGCTGCACGATCTGCTCCAGCTCCCGAGCCGCCTCTTCGAAGGTCACCTCGCGACTCCGGCCGGTACCGGCTCCCGCCGGGCGGAGCCCGGCTCCGCCGGCACCTGACGCCGCTGACGGCGTGCTGCTCTCCGGGCCCGTGTTGCTCACACTGTGCCCTCCGGCAGCCCACCGTCAGCGGCGCCCCAGACTCGCGAGGTCATTTCGTCTCCTCGACCGTCGCCTCGAAGCCGCCGCGGCCGAGCTCGACCTCGACTCGCGTTCCGCGCTCCACCTCGGTGGATCCGCGGACGATCCGGTCGCCGGTCCGGACGATCGCGTAGCCGCGCTCGAGCGTCGCGCGCGGCGAGAGCGCGCGCAGGCGCCCGTGCGCAGTCTCGAGCCGGGCCCGCTTTCGCTCGACCAGCTGGAGCGGCGCACGGTGGAGCCGCTCCCGCGTCTGGGCGAGGCGCTCGCGCAGCTCGTCGGCGTCGGGGACCACGAGCCTGGCGGCCAGGCTCGGCGTCGACGCGCGGGCGTCCGCGGCCAGGTCGGTCAGCGGCGTGTCCTGCTCGTGGCCCACGGCGGAGACGATCGGCACACGACAGCCGGCCACGGCCCGCACGAGCCGCTCGTCGCTGAACGGCAGCAGATCCTCGAAGCTGCCTCCGCCGCGAGCGAGCACGATCACGTCGACGTCCCCGAGTGCGCAGAGATCCTCGATCGCCGTGACAAGCGCCGGCGCGGCCCGCGGCCCCTGGACGTACGTCTCGGCGACCACGGCGCGCACGGGTGGGAAGCGGGTCGTGAGCGCCGTCAGGAGGTCACGCTTCGCGGCTGCGTCGTTGCCGGTGACCAGGCCGACCCGGCGGGGGAACCGCGGCAACGGCCGCCGCCGTTCGAACAGGCCTTCGCGCGACAGCTTCTGCTTCAGGCGCTCGAGCGCCGCGAGGTGGTCGCCGAGCCCGAACGGCTCGATCGAGAGCGCCCGGAACCGGAGGTCGCCTCGAGCCTCGTAGAGCTCTGGCCTCCCGAACACGTGCACGCGCTGCCCGTCCACCAGGTCGAGCCGCAGCGCGTCGAACTGCCCGCGCGGCATGGAGACGCTCAGGCAGGAGCCGTCGCCGGGATCCTTGAGCGTGAAGAAGACCGTCTGCCAGCGCTGCTGGCGCCGAAGCTCCGTTACCTCACCCTCGACCCACACTGTCGGGAGCCGCGCGAGCCAGCCGGCGACGCCGCGGTTGAACGCCGACACGCTGTAGACCTTGCGGTCGCCGTACTCCTGGGCCTCGACCTTTGCCATGCCCTCCACTGTGCCAGCCGTCGCCCGAGCCAGCCAGACGGCTCCGCTGGACGGCCCCGCGTCTCGTTCTGGCCGGAAGCGTTCGCGTCTTACTGGATGCGGATCGCGAGCTTGCCTTGGGTGTGGGTCGTTGCGAGCGCCGTGAGGGCGCCGGGCGCCTGCCCGAGCTCGTAGGTCGCCTGGATGGGCACCCGCAGCGTGCCGTCGGCCAAGAGGCTGGCGAGACGCTCCAGGTTCTCGGGCGTTGGTGCGGCAATGACCATCGTCCGCCTGGGACCTTCGCCGGCCGCCCCGGTGGGCGAGGCGACGCGGCCACCGTCCTTCACGAGGGTGGCAGGAACGTCCGGTGCGTAGTTCACGAGGTCGAGGACAGCATCGAACCCGTCGGGGTGGCGCTCGTGGGCGGCTGCGGCGAGGTCGCCGTCGCGGGGCAGCAGCTCGCTGACGCCGAGCTCGCGGAGGTAGCCGTCGTCCTCGGGGAGCGCGGGGGCGACCACCGTGGCGCCGGCGCGGGCGGCGAGCTGGACGGCGAAGCTGCCGACGCCGCCCGTTGCGCCCACGATGAGCAGGGTGTCGCCCTCGGACTGCGCCAAGGCGTCGATTGCCGTCATGGCCGCGATCCCGGCCAGGGGTGCGGCGCCGGCGAGGGCCGCGTCCACACCCGTGGGCGCGGCTGCGATGGAGATGTCCTGCGGCACGACGATGAACTCGGCCCAGCTTCCGTCGTGGACGGTCGGGTTGGCGTGCAAGACGAAGCCGAAGACCTCGTCGCCGACGCCGTAGCGCGTGACGTCGGCGCCGACCTGCTCAACCACACCGGTGTAATCGCGGCCGAGGATGACGGGAAACTCGTACTCGATTCCCATCTGCATGAGCATCCCGGCGGCGATCGAGTTGTCGGCCGGATTGACTGAGGAGGCTCGCACGCGCACGAGCACCTCGTTTGGCGCAGGCGTAGGTGCTGGAAGGTCCTCCCGCGGCGCGGGCGGCGTTTCCAATGCTGTGAGGGCAACGGCTTTCACTGCTTAGGTTCCTTTTTAGGGCGGGCCGCCCGGAAACGCCAGCTCAAACCGCCGGACAAGCTCGGGGATGCTCTTGGGATCCACCTCGAGGCCGTACCTCGCTGCGAGCGCAGCTAGGTCCTTCGGTTCAGCTCGAGTGGAGCCGCCAAGCTCGACGAGCTCGGCGAAGTACTGCTCGAAACCGGCTGGGGAGATGATTTCCAGAAGCCGGGCCTGCTGATCGCCTGCATTCCAGAAGGTGTGCCACTGGCCCCGCGGCTTGAAGATCAGGTCGCCGGGAATTCCGACCGCCACCTCGTCGCCAAGCAGAGCACCAACGCGTCCTTCAATCACGTAGCTGTACTCATCCTCGCGACTGTGTCGGTGCAGCGGCGCGGCGAGGGCGCGGGCGGACATCGGGTGCTCCACGAGCGAGAAGCCGCCACCGGACTCGAGTCCGTCGATCATGAAGCGGACTCCGATGCTCCCGAGAAAACCAGCCTCGCCGTCCTGCGGCCCCAAGACTCTGACGGGTCGTCCTTCCACCGTTACGCCTCCTAGATCGGCCCCGACGCGACTGCCCACTAGATCACAGTCAGGAACGCGCCGACTATCGTTTCACGCATGGCAAAGTCGGACGATCGGCCCGCGATTCAGCTAGATGACGGGGAGAACAACCGGCTCCACGCGGTCTGGTCGAGGTCGAGGAGGCACCTGATCGTGTCCGTGGCCCCACGGGCGAGGTGGGACTCGGCGGGCCAGGTCGAGCTGAACCCGGACCAGGTAGCGACGCTCCGAGACTTCCTCGCTGAGACCTCGCGGTAGCTCGGCCTGCCACTGGACAACAGACCGAAGCCCCCAACGGGAACCCGGTTACCATCGCGGCGTGGCCGGGAGGGGGCAGCGGGCGTGTGCGCTCGCGCTGGCGGTGGTCGGCGGTTGTCTCGCCGCCGGGTCCGCGACCGCCAGCCAGCCCGTCGGCGACCGCAACGTGCTGAACCCGACGCTGGGCGTGAACGCGAAAGGAGAGGCGCTCGTCTCGTACGTGCGCGAGAACGGAACGGTGCGTCATGTCCTCGCGTGGGGTGCGATCAACGCTCGCTATCCCAACCCGACCGTTCCGCCGACTCGGTTCAAGCTCGACCACGCGGGCGGCTGGGGGAAGTACGGCCACGCGGTGTGGAGATCCTTCCGAGATTCGTGCAGGCCGTACGACGGGCCGACACTCGTCTGGCTCGTCGCTGCCTGCAAGGCTCCTGACGGCTCGTACTGGGCGCTCCAGAGCTGGCAGCGGATCCAGCCGATGCGCGGCTTCCCTGCGTTCCGGCCGGCGCACATGAAGTACGAGTTGCATGTCTCGCACTGGAGGGGGCCGCTCGCACGGCTGGACGTCTCGCCGAACTGGACGTACGGCGGCAGGTGGCAGGGGCTCTTCGGTCGGCTCACCTACCTCGGCAAGCCCGTCCACGGCTGGCGAACGCCGACGTCGACAGTCCACGGCGCCTACGCCCGCTACGTCTACATCGACACCTTCAACTCCGCCTGGGGGCGAGGCTGGAAGCGCGCGGCGGGGAAGGTGACGCACAAGCCGAACGGCGGATTCTGCTTCAGCTTCGTCCCCGACCGCCCGCCGCCCGGGTATCCGAGTCGTGCGATCCGCCCACCCGGAAACGGAGAGCGGCACCGGGTCACGGTCATGGGACCCGGCGTCACGCCCGTAGTCCAGTGGGAGGGGCCAGGCCTCGGACCGTACGATCGGGCCCGCGACGCCAGCTTCAACGAGCTCTTCGACTCCTACCTCGCGGGCGATCCGGCCTGCGCGAGGGAGCGCTGACCTAGAGGAGGATTTCGGCAGCCACCGTCGCGTCGCAGCCCTGGCGGACGAGCTCGACGGCGCGGTGGAGGTCGCAGTCGCTGTGCGCGACGCGCTCGGCCAGATGGACGGGGTATCCGGCCTCGATCAGCACGTGGAGCCTCCAGCCGGCGACCCGGTCGCGCTCCGTCTGGTCCTGTTCGATGATCTCTGGCATCGGCGGTGGCGGTTTTCCCGCTGAAGATTCGTTCTCTCAGAGACGAACCCTGCCCCGAGAAGTTGGAGCTCTACCGGGGCACTACCGACGGCCCGCGGGCACGGATTCCTCGACGCGGCGCGCGATCTCCTGGAGCCGCTGATCCAATACCGCCCTCTCGGCCTCCGCCTCCTCCGCGATGCTCCGCATCCGCTCGCGAAGCTCCAGCTCGAGCTGGCTCAACCGTCGTTGCAGCGCCCCGATGAACTCGTCGCGCTGTCGCTCGAGCCCGGCGGTGACCTGCCGTAGCCGCTTCTCGACGCGCTGTGTCCCCTGGTCTGCCACCTGCGCCAGGCGCTCGGCGAGGACGGACTCCGCTTCCCGGGCGAACATGTGGACGGCGCGGTCGAGCTCACGTGCGAGACGTCGCGCGGCGTCCTCGCGGGCGGTCTTGACCGCAGCGTCGAACTGCAGTGCAGCTGCTTCCGCGAACCGGCCTGAGGCCTGGTCGGTCGCCCGCTCGAGGCTCTCGAGCTGGCGGCGCTCGACGTCGACGAACCGTGCCTGGATCCGCTTGACGACGTCCGTCTCCTCACGTTCGACTCGCTCGGCGATGCGCTTGTCGCGTGCTTTCAGCCGCTCGTTCAGCTCCTCGAGGGCGCGCCGCCCCTCCGCCGCGTGCGTCTCCAGGTCCGTGCGCATCGAGTCGGCAGCGGCCTTGGCGGCCCGCTCGAGCTCCTCGCGTAGGCGCCCCACCGCGATCGCCTGCAGCTCGGCCGACTCGTCGATCTTCTCGCGGTCGGCCTGGATCCGCTCCTCCGCCTCGGCAATCACGACCGCCTGGCGCTCCCGGAGCTTCGCCAGCTCAGCCCCGAGCGACTGTTGCGTCCGCTCGAGGTCGGCCGCCCAGTCGCTGAGCCGCTGCTCGATGCGTCGCTGCGCCTCGGCGAGGCCCGCTGTGAGCCGCGCGATCGACTGCTCCTCCTCCGCGACCACCGCGCGTCGGCGCTCCTCGGCGATCCGCCGCTCCTCCTCCAGCAGCTTCGAGCGGGCGTCCGCCTGCTCCCGCGCGATCACGAGCTTGAGCTCCTCGGCGCGCGCGGCCGTCTCCTCGCTGATCAGCCGGGCGATTTCGTCGCGCGCGCGGTCCAGCTCAGCCTCCACGCTCTCGAGGCGCTCGTTGCGGCGGCGTCTCCGGTCCAGGAAGCCCACGTCAGAATCGTACGGAGTACAGAGCGGCGGCGAGGACGACCATCGCGACCGCGAGGAGGCGGAGGGCCGTTTCCTGGGTTCCCATCAACGTTTCGCCCGTCACCTCGTGGCGGCTGCCGTCGGCCAGCTCGATCGTCCCGGTGACAGAGGTGACATGCCGTCGCACCTCGCGCACCGGCGTCGAGAGCGTCCGCTGGACGAGGCTGGTCAAGAACGCGAACGTCGCGCCGAGCAGGGCCGGAAGTCGCAACGTCTCGGCGGTGACGACGTAGGCGCTGAGGAGGGGTAGCGCACCCCAGGCAAGTGCGAACCAGATGGAGTTGTGGAAGGCGCCGCCGAAGAGCTCGAGGTTGTAGACGACGACGATGAATCCGCCGGCGGCGACGAACGGCAGGAGCCACAGCGTCCAGACGAGCGAGGCGGCCAGGCCGATCGCAACTGCCGCGCCGATCGAGACCGCCGCCAGGGCGACCAGCACTCGGTCCGGGATGCGGGTCTGGAGCGGGCGGCCCGCGAGCTCGTCCAATGCATGGGCGCCGATGCCCATCGCCAGGAGGAACGCAGCGAGCGCCGCAAGCAGCCGTGCGTCGTCCAGCTCGGGCGCCAGCGCGGCCCCCATCACGACGTAGGACAGGTGCCAGGCCGTGTACGGCGGGTGGAGCAGCGTGACGTAATCGCGCCAGCCGCCTGACCCGAGGGCGTAAAAGGCGGGCCGGCTCATGCCTTGCGGCCCCACATCACGAGGCCGCCGCCGAGCGACAGGCGCCGCGCACGCACGTCCTCGATGCCGGCGTCTGCCCACAAGCGCGGCAGGTCGGTCCCCCGGTGGAAGTCACGGATGCTCGGTCCGAGGAACGAGCCGACGCGCCGCCAGCCGGGCGAGACGACGGCCCCGAGGGCCGGCAGCCCGATCCGTACGTAGAGCTCCCACGCGGCCCGCGCGAGTCCGCGTGGCAGGCCGAACTCCTGCATCCCGATCGTGCCGCCGGGGCGGACGACCCTCGCGAGCTCCGTCATGGTCGCGCCGGGATCCTCGACGTACCGGAGGAGGTAGGTGAAGCTGAGCGCGTCGAACGAGGCGTCGTCGAACGGGAGCCGCTCCGCGGTGCCCGCGACCAGCTCGATCCGGTCGGCGAGGCCCGCCCGCGCGACCCGTTCCCGCCCCGTCGTGAGCATCTCGTGGCTCTGATCGAGGCCGACGACGCGGCAGCCCGTCCGCCGCACGACCTCGATCGCGACGGCCGCGGTCCCCGTGGCGACGTCCAGCACGGTGTGCTCGGGCCCCATGTCGAACCGGGAGACGAGGAACCTCCTCCAGCGAGGATCCTGGCCGAAAGAGAGGAGGTTTGCGTACCGGTCGTAGGTCGGGCCGAGCGGGGCGAACAGCTCCACGGCGTCCATCGGCGCCGAGTCTAAGGTGGGCGGGTGAGCCTCCAGGACGAGCTCGACCGGATCGCCGGCGCGGCGCAGGAGCTCGCGGAGGACGGGGAGGAGGTCACCGGCGTCCTCGCCGCCGACCCGCCCACCGGTGGCCGCGTCTACCTCTGCGCCTTCACCGGCCCGGAGGGGCTGACCTGGCTCGCCGTCGACGCGGAGGGCCGGCCGGTGACTCGGCGTGAGGTCGTCCGCGGCGCAGCCTCCCTGATCGCGCTCTGCGAGGTGGCAGAGGAGAGCGCGGGCGGCGGCGAGCTGGACGATCTGCTGGCCAGGCTCGTCGCTCTCCGCCTGACCGAGAACCCGATCGGGATCGAGGAGGCCGAGGAGGCGGTGCGCGAGCTCCAGCGGGTGCTGGGTGCCGGGCCGAGGGTGGCGACCGCGGGGTTCCTCGACGAGGTCGGGACCGCGACACGGCGGCTCGAGGAGGCGCTCGGCGAGAGCGGCGGCGGCTCGCCCTTCGCGGAGCTGATGAAGCAGGGCGCGGCTTCGGTCGAGGAGTTCATCACCGACGTCGAGTCCAACTACCGGCAGGAGCTGACCTAGGGGTACCGTGTAGACATGAGCGAAGGCTTTGGTTTCCCGATGGGCGGCGATCCCGAGGATCTGATGCGCGGCCTGCGCGAGTTCGCCGAGCGGCAGGCGGAGTCGGTCGCCGAGGCGCAGCGCGAGCAGTTCGCGACGCTGACGCTGAACACGGCCGTCGCGCTCACCGCGGCGGCGCTGCAGCAGGTCAACGCCGAGGGCGGTCCCGACGAGCAGGCGATCGCTCTCCGCGACGCCATGCGCGTGCTCTTCCCTGAGGCCGTGGCGCTGGTCTCCGCCGCCCGTCAGGGCTTCATGCGCGAATAGACTTCGGGCCGCCCGTGGCCCTGCTGGATCGCGCCATCGTCAGCGCCCTGCCGGCGGTTCCGAAGCCGATCGTCCGCCGGATCTCGCAGCGCTACATCGCCGGCGAGACCGTCGATGACGCCTGTCGGGTCGTCACCGAGCTGAACGAGGGCGGGAAGATGGCGACGATCGACGTCCTCGGCGAGGAGATCACGACGCCGGAGGAGGCGCGGCACATCGCGTACGCCTACGACGACGTCTTCCGCGTGATCGAGGAGCAGCGGCTCGATTCGAACGTCAGCGTCAAGCTCACCGGCCTCGGACTCAAGCTGGGGCACGACGTGGCGCGACGAA
Source organism: Gaiellaceae bacterium (assembly GCA_035605555.1). Lineage (GTDB taxonomy): Bacteria > Actinomycetota > Thermoleophilia > Gaiellales > Gaiellaceae > JACDAN01. Next base: position 1,042 of record DASTHD010000163.1, on the reverse strand, counting down.
ACCTCGAGCGGACCGTCCGCGGGGCGGCGGAGCTCGGGAACTTCGTGCGGATCGACATGGAGGACTCGAGCTGCACGGACGACACGCTCGCGCTCTATCGCGAGCTACGGGAGGCGGGCCTCGAGAACGTCGGGATCGTCCTCCAGGCGCGGCTACGCCGAACGCTCGCGGACATCGATGCGCTGGCCGACCTGACCCCGAACGTCCGGCTCTGCAAGGGGATCTACCTCGAGCCGCTCAAGGTGGCCTTCCAGGACTTCGACCAGATCCGGGCGAACTACGTCAACGCGCTCGAGTCTCTGCTCGACCGGGGCTCCTACGTCGGGATCGCGACCCACGACGAGTGGCTGCTCTCGGAGGGTGCGCGCCTGGTGCGGAGCCACGGCCTGACGCCGGAGCAGTACGAGTTCCAGATGCTCCTCGGGGTGCGGGAACGTCGGGGTGACGAGCTCGTCGCGGAGGGGCACCGCTTGCGGATCTACGTCCCCTTTGGGGAGCAGTGGTACGCCTACTCGCTCCGGCGCCTCCAGGAGAACCCGAAGATCGCGGGCTACATCGCGTCCGACACGCTCGGGCGGCTCATCCCGGGCCGCAACGGCGCGTAGAGACGAGAACCAGTACGCGCGTAGCCGGTTCGACGGGCGCTTCCGGACGCCACCCGCAGGCGCGGCACTCGTACTCAGCGTGGTCGTAGTCGTGGCCAGCGAGGGATGTCGAAGAGGTCGCGCGGCATCGCAACGACACTAGGCGGAACGGGCTTTGCCCGTTCCGCGCACGTCGCTTCTCGGGCGAGCTTCACTTCTCGCTGAAAGTCGTGGGACTTTCAGCGATTCAAGGAGGGGGCGGGGGACCGCCGCCGGGCGGTGGCCCGGCCTCTTCCTCCTCGACGCGCGTCACACGTCGGCCGCTGGAAGCGTATGGATCCGCGGGAGGTGCAGCCGCGCGGTCGACGTACGCCCTGCGCCGGACAAGCCCGCCTCCGCCCCACCACGAGCTCCACAGCAACAAGCTCAGCACGAAGCCAACGAGCCCAACGATCATC
>DASTHD010000135.1:0-2475 GCA_035605555.1 Gaiellaceae bacterium | reverse complement strand
GCCCGTGGGGCCGAGGAAGACGAACGAGCCGATCGGCCGGTTCGGATCCTGCAGCCCGGTGCGCGCGCGCCGCAGGGCGTTGGCGACGGCCGCTACGGCTTCGTCCTGGCCGACGACGCGCCGGTGCAACCGCTCCTCCATGTGGATGAGCTTCTCGGTCTCCCCTTCGAGCAGCCGGTCGACGGGAATCCCCGTCCAGCGCGCCACGACTGTGGCGACGTCGTCCTCGTCGACCTCTTCCTTGACCATCGCGTTCTCGGGCTGCGCACCGTCTCGCTGCGCCAGCTCGCGCTCCAACTCGGGGAGCTCGCCGTGCCGGATCTCTGCAGCGCGGTTGAAGTCGCCGGCACGCTCCGCCCGCTCGAACTCCATTCGGAGCTCGTCGATCCGCTGGGTGATCTCCTTGACACGGTCTAGCGTTTCCTTTTCCTGGTTCCAGCGGGCCTGCAGCTCCGCGAGGTGCTCCTTCGCCTCGGCCAGCTCGCGCTCGAGCGGCTCGCGCACGTCGGCCGACTCCTTCGCCATGGCGGCGAGCTCGATCTCCAGCTGGCGGACGCGGCGATTCGCCTCGTCCAGCTCCAGCGGGCTCGAGTCGATCTCCATCCGGAGCCGGGACGCGGCTTCGTCGACGAGGTCGATTGCCTTGTCGGGCAGGAAGCGGTCGGCGATATAGCGATCCGAGAGCACGGCGGCCGCCACGAGCGCCGCGTCACGGATGCGAACGCCGTGATGCGCCTCGTAGCGCTCCTTCAGGCCGCGCAGGATCGCGATCGTGTCGGCGACGGTCGGCTCGCCGACGAAGATCGGCTGGAACCGACGCTCGAGCGCGGCGTCCTTCTCTATGTGCTTGCGGTACTCGTCGAGCGTCGTCGCGCCGATGCAGCGCAGCTCGCCGCGCGCGAGCATCGGTTTGAGCAGATTGCCCGCGCTCACGGCTCCCTCGGCCGCGCCTGCGCCGACGATCGTGTGCAGCTCGTCGATGAAGAGGATGACCTGCCCGTCCGCAGACTTGATCTCGTTGAGCACGGCCTTGAGCCGCTCCTCGAACTCGCCGCGGTACTTCGAGCCTGCGATGAGGGCGCCGATGTCGAGTGCCCACACGCGTTTGCCCTTCAGGCCTTCCGGGACGTCGCCGGCGGTGATGCGCTGCGCGAGCCCTTCGGCGATGGCCGTCTTACCGACGCCGGGATCGCCGATCAGCACCGGGTTGTTCTTCGTGCGCCGCGAGAGAACCTGGATCACGCGCCGGATCTCCTCGTCGCGCCCGATGACAGGGTCGAGCTTGCCCTCCTCCGCCGCGGCTGTGAGGTCGCGGCCGAACTTTTCGAGGGCCTGGTAGGTCTCCTCGGGATCCTGCGACGTGACGCGCTGCCCGCCCCGAACGGCCTTGATCTTCGCCTCGAGCTGGTCGCGCGGGACGACGTCGAGCGCAAGGAGCAAGTGCTCGGTCGAGACATAGTCGTCCTCCATGCGGCGTGCCTCGTCGGCGGCGTTGTCGAGCACGCGCGAGAACGCGGCGGAGACGTTCGGCTGCTGCTGCATGCCCTGCACCGACGGCTTCGCACTGAGCGCAGCCTCGGCCTGAGCGCGAAGCTCAGCCGCGTCCGGCACGAGCTGCTGCGGGAGCTCCTGGTCGAGGAGCGCGAGCAGCAGATGCTCCGGGTAGAGCTCGGGATTGCCCATGCGGCGTGCAAGCTCCTGCGCTGCCGCAACGGCTTCCTGGCTTTTGAGTGTCAGCTTGTTGAAGTCCAATTGGGTTCTTTTCCTTTACTGCGTGTCGGAATCAGTTCGATGGGTGGCTTCCAGGGAACGAGATCGCGCCGGTACTGCCGGTGGACCTCGCCGATCGCCTCTCGCATCTCGCGCTCCATCCGGTCGAGGCGGGCGCGCATACGCCGCAGCTCGTCCTCGAGCCGGAGAACCTGTTCGACGCCGGCCAAGTTGAGCCCGAGCTGGTTCGTGAGCTGCTGAATCAGGCGCAGGCGCTCGAGATCCGCCTCGGAGTAGAGACGCGTGTTCCCTGCGGTCCGCTTCGGGCGGATGAGGCCCTTGCTCTCATAGATGCGCAAGGTCTGCGGATGCATGCCGACGAGCTCGGCCGCGACGGAGATCATGTAGCGCGGGCGGTCGTCCATCAGTCATGGTCCTCATAGGTCCGGCGCCACGCTTGAAGCTGCCTTCGGCGCATGTACACGAAGGTGGCGAGCACGACGACGGTTCCGACGGCGACGAGGATCACGGCGGCGACCTTCAGCTGAACAACGCCTCCCTCGGATCCTCGCGGGAGACACGCTGCAGCTCCTCGAGCGCCTCGCGCTCCTTCTTCGTCAGCTTCTTCGGCACTGTCAGTCGGAGGCGCGCGATCAAGTCGCCCTTGCCGCCGCCCTTGCCGAGCTTCGGCGCACCGTGGCCGCGGATCCGCAGCTGACGGCCGTCGTGTGAGCCAGAGGGAACCTTGAGCGAGACGCGGTCGCC
>DASTHD010000084.1:0-40576 GCA_035605555.1 Gaiellaceae bacterium | reverse complement strand
AGCTCGCCCTCCCACTGCTCGAAGTAGCGCTGGGCGAACCCGCACGACAGGCAGACGGCGACCCAGTCACCGAGCGTCTTCCGCCGCTCCTCCTTCAGCCACTTGCCAGCGTCGCTCACGACCCGACCCTATCGTTAGAGTTCGCGCCCGAATGGCGATCCGCGAAGCTGAGCCCGTCGGCAGCCTGAACGAGATCCGCGAGGCGGGCCTCGACCGCGAGGACCTCCTGACCATGTACCGCAGCATGCTGATCACGCGCGGCATCGAGGAGCGTGGCCACATCCTCTACAAGCAGGGAAAGATCCCGGGCTCGTTCTACACGGGCCGCGGGAACGAGGCGTCGTCGGTCGGCGTCGCTACCGCCATGACCGGCGAGGACGTGGGCACGCCGCTCCATCGCGACATGGGCGTGCACGTCACCCGCGGTGTGGAGCCGTGGCGGATCTTCGCGCAGTACATGGGCCGCGAGGACGGGCCGACGCGCGGCCGCGACGGCAACGTCCACATGGCCGACGCGCAACTCGGGCTGATCGCGATGGTCTCGCATCTCCCGGCGATGCTGCCGGTGGCAGTCGGCGCTGCGCTTGCGTTCCGGATCCGCGAGGAGCGCCGCGTCGCCGTCGCCTGGTACGGCGAGGGCGCCTCCGCCCGCGGCGACACCCATGAGGGCATGAACCTCGCAGGCGTGCGCCGGCTCCCCGTCGTGTTCATCTGCGACAACAACCAGTGGGCGTATTCCACCCCGACTCACCTGGAATACGCGTGCGAGACGCTCGCCGACCGCGCCTCCGCGTACGGGTTCGACGGTGTCGTCGTCGACGGCACCGACGTGCTGGCGGTCTACCGGGAGGCCAAGCGCGCGATCGAGAAGGCGCGCGAGGGCGGCGGGCCGACGCTGATCGAGTCGATGACGCTGCGGATGGAGGGCCACGCCGTCCACGACGATGCCTTCTACGTCCCGAAGGAGCTCTTCGAGGAGTGGGCGAAGCGCGACCCGATCGAGCGGTTCCGCTCCTGGCTGCGCGAGAACGCGGAGCTGACCGACGAGGAGGAGGACGAGATCGCCGCCTCGGTCAAACGGATCCTGAACCAGGCGATCGAGCGCGCGGAGGAATCGCCGCTGCCCGAGCCGTCGACCGTGACGGACCGCGTCTTCGCGCGGCCCGAGGATCTCGACACGCCACATCACAAGTAATGGCCGAGCTCACATATCTCCAGGCGATCTCGGACGGCCTCCGCTCGGAGATGCGCCGCGACAAGCGGGTGTTCGTAATCGGCGAGGACGTCGGCGTCTACGGCGGCGCCTTCAAGGTCACGCTCGGGTTCCAGGAGGAGTTTGGGCCGTGGCGCGTGATCGATTCGCCGCTCTCCGAGACCGCGATCGTCGGCGGCTGCACGGGCGCCGCGATCATGGGCATGCGCCCGGTGGCCGAGATGCAATTCGCGGACTTCATCTCCTGCGCTTGGGACCAGTTGGTAACCGTCGCCGCCAAGCAGTTCTATCGAGCGGGCACCCCGATCCCGATCGTCGTCCGGCTCCCGTCGGGCGGCGGCTTCTCGGGCGGCCCGTTCCACTCGCAGAACCCGGAGAGCTCGTTCGCGCACATCGCCGGCCTGAAGGTCGTCTGCCCGGCGACGCCCGAGGACGCGAAGGGCCTGCTGATCAGCGCGATCGAAGATCCGAACCCCGTCCTCTACTTCGAGCACAAGCACCTCTACCGCCGGATCAAGGCGGACGTCCCGGAGGAGCGCTACACGACGCCGTTCGGCAAGGCGCGGATCCACCGCGAGGGCGACGACATCACCGTCGTCACCTGGGGCGCGATGGTCTACACGGCCGCCGAGGCCGCGCAGCAGCTCGACTCCGACGGCGCGTCCGTCGAGATCCTCGACCTGCGGACGATCGTGCCGTGGGACCGCGAGGCGGTGCTGGCGAGCGCGAAGAAGACGTCGAAGGTGCTCGTGCTCCACGAAGACACCCGCACGGGCGGCTTCGGCGCCGAGATCGCGGCGACGATCGCCGAAGAGGGTTTCGAGGACCTCGACGCCCCCGTGATGCGGATCGCCGCCCCGGACACGCCCGTCCCGTTCTCGCCGCCGCTCGAGAAGGCGTTCATCCCCCAGGTCGACGACGTGGTCGCAGGACTGCGCGAGCTGGCTGAGTACTAGGAGGTCTGATGGCCACGCCCACCGCCGTCGACGTCGTGATGCCCCAGATGGGCGTCTCCGTCTCCGAGGGGACGATCACGAAGTGGCTGAAACAGGAGGGCGAAGAGATCCAGGCTGACGAGCCGCTGCTCGAGATCTCGACCGACAAGGTGGACACCGAAATCCCGAGCCCCGGCTCCGGCGTCGTTCAGCAGATCCTCGTCCAGGAGGGCGAGACGGTCGAGGTCGGGACGCGCCTCGCCGTGATCGGCGCACCCGGAGAGGCCGCCGCGGAGGCGCCCGCCGCCGAGCCCGAGCCCGCGCCCGAGCAGGCGACCACCCAGGCTGCAGCCGAGGCCGGCGCGGCATCGAGCGCCGACACGCCCGCGCCGCAGGCTGCCGAGCCTGAGGCACCTGCGGTCGAGGTGCCTGAGCCAGAAGAGCCGTCACCGCCGACTCCGCCCGCTCCCGCACCTCCACAGGAGGTCGCCGCCGGTGCGAATGGCGAGAGCAAGAGCTTCGTCTCTCCCGTGGTTGCGCGAATCGCCTCCGAGCACGACGTCGACGTCTCGCAGGTGCCCGGCACCGGCCGGGGCGGCCGCGTGACAAAGAAGGACATCCTCGCGTTCGTCGAGGGCGACCGCCGGCCGGCCGCTGCCGCGGCGCAGCCCGAGGTCCAGGCCCCGGCGCCAAAGGAGGCCCCCTCACCCGAGCCCGAGCAAGCCCCAGTTCCCGCACAGGCACCACCTCCGCCGGCTCCGGAGCCCGCGCCGGCCCAGGCAGCCGCGCCCCAGGCTCCGCCTGCTCCGCCGCCGACGCCCGCGCCGGTCGACGCCGGTGCCGGCGAGGAGACCGAGCCGATGACGGCGATGCGCAGGGGCATCGCCGAGCACATGCGTCGCTCGCTCGACACTTCGGCGCACGTGACGAGCGCGATCGAGGTCGACATGTCGAAGGTCGTGGCGCTCCGCGAGCAGCTCAAGCCGGAGTATCAGAAGAGCTACGACGTCAACCCGACGTACCTCTCGTTCGTCGCACGGGCGGTGGTGGAGACGCTGAAGGAGTATCCGTGGATCAACGGCGAGATCCGCGGCGACAAGATCGTCACCCGCAACTACGTCAACCTCGGGTTCGCAGTCGAGCTCGAGGGCGGCAAGGGCCTGATCGTCCCGGTCGTGAAGCATGCCGAGGGGCTGAACCTGCTCGGCATCGCGCGCGCGGTTACCGACATCGCGGAGCGGGCACGCGCGAAGCGGCTCACGCCGGACGAGGTCCAGGGTGGGACGTTCACGATCACGAACCCGGGCGGCTACGGCACCTTCCACGGCACGCCGGTCATCAGCCAGCCACAGGCCGCGATTCTCGGCACCTATGCAGTCGTCAAGCGTCCCTGGGTGATCCAGGACAACCTCGGCAAGGACGTGATCGGGATCCGCCCGATCATGAACCTGACGCTCACATACGACCACCGCCTCGTCGACGGCGCGCTCGCCGGCCGGTTCCTCCACGAGCTGCGCGAGAAGCTCGAGACCTGGGACGAGTCGGCGTACTGACGGTCCCCGCCTCTCGCGTCGCCAGCGTCATATAGGCTCCGCGATCCCGATGCGTCGCCCGAGGTCTCGACTCGTCTTCCTGTGCTTGTTCGCCCTGCTGGCGCTGCCCGCCTGCGGCGGCGGTGAGAGCGAGGAGGAGAAGGCGGCGGAGGAAGCGCGCAGCGAGGCGTTCGCCCCGATCTGCGAGATGACCGCGATGACGGGCGACACCGGCCTTCCGGCCGGATTCCCCGTCCCCGGCGAGGTCACATGGGTGAAGTCGGAGAAGGCGGGGCCGTCGACGATCGTCGAGGGCTTCGCCGAGGACGACATGGACGAGGTCTACGAAGAGTGGCACGACCAGTTCGAGTCGAGCGACTACAAGATCACGTTCGACGAGAAGGAAGATCACGACGCGGAGATCTCGTTCGAGGGCGGCGGCCAGAGCGGCCAGGTGAAGCTGGCGGACGAGTGCGGCGACAGCGGGCGCGTTTACGCCCGCGTCACCAGCAGGCCGACGGGATAGCCTGAGGGGCGTGACGCCCCTTGCCGGCAGCTGTCAGTGCGGCGCCGTCCAGTTCGAGGTCGACGGCCCGTTCCTCGCGCTCACGTACTGCCACTGCACCACCTGCAAGAAGCTCTCAGGCGGCGTCGGGACGGCCAACGGCCGGCTCCGCACCGAGGCGATCCGCGTCACCTCGGGCGCGGAGGCGCTGCGCACCTACCAGCCCGAGGAGGGCTCCGCGAAGACGTTCTGCTCGCTCTGCGGCTCGAACCTCTTCGGCGGGGGCTGGCCCGAGTCCGAGCAGTCGAGTGTCCGCCTGAGCGCGATCGACTCGCCCTTCGAGGGGCGCCCGACCGCGCACAACTTCGTCCGCTCGGTCGCGCCCTGGGAGACGATTCCCGACGACGGCCTCGAGCGCTACGAGGTGCGGGCGACATGAGCCGGCCCGTGCGCATTCTCGATTTGGGCATCGTCCCCTACCGTGAGGCCTGGGACCTCCAGCGCGCGGTCGCGGCTGAGGTGGCGTCCGGTGCTCAGCCGGACACGGTGATCCTGCTCGAGCACCCGCCGGTGGTCACGCTCGGGCGGCGCGCCGAGGCCGGCGAGCTCCACGTGCCCGAAGGAGCCGACGTCGAGATCGTCGAGACCGACCGCGGCGGGAAGTCGACCTACCATGCGCCGGGGCAGCTCGTCTGCTACCCGATCTTCGACCTCACGCGCCACGGGCAGGACGTCAAGCGCTACTGCCGGGACCTCGAGCTTGCGCTGATCAGAACCGTCGGCGGCTTCGGCGTCGACGCCACGACGATCGACGGCCTGACGGGGATCTGGCTCGAGCGTCCACCGCGGAAGATCGCCTCGATCGGCGTCCATATCTCGAAGTGGATCACGACGCACGGCTACGCCCTCAACGTCGACCTCGACCCGGCGCCGTTCACCGAGTGGATCACGGCCTGCGGCCTCGAGGACGCTGCGTTCACGACCCTGGCGCGCGAGCTCGGGCGGCCTGTCACCGTGGCGGAGGTCAAGCCGCACGCGGTCGCGGCGCTCGAGGACGTGTTCGAACTACGAATCGGGCAGCCAGCCGTCCCCGTAGGCGACTCGGCGTGAGGGCGGAAGGTCGGCGTAGGCCTCCGCGGGCTTCGTCGTCTCCTCGCTGACCGAGACGCCGACCTTCGCCGCGACGTCCGAGACCGTGTAGACGAGCCCGGTCCGTCCGCCGCGCGCGCCGACGGCAACGATCACCGACGGCCCAGTGCCGGCGCCGACGATCATGTGCTCCGTCCCGGGCGGCGAGTGGAAGAAGTCCCAGGCCCGCAGCTTCCGCTCCTTTCCCTCGACCACCAGGACGCAGGTGCCGCTGAGGACGAGGAAGGCTTCCTGGTGCGCCTCTCGGTGGTAGCGGCCGATGCTTTCGCCCGGCTGGAGAACGCTGATGTTGAACCCGAGCTGCCGGAACGGGCGCTTGCCTTCGAAGTCGCACCATCGTCCGAGGCGCTCGCGCTCACGCCACCGCGCCTCTCGGGCGTTGACGACGAACCAACCGTCGACGTCCGCGACGAGGCCGTACTTCGTCTCCCTGAGCGGTGCTTCGGGCATGTGCCCGCAGCCTACGCCGCGCGCTGCACGACCGTGACCAGCGCCTCGACCACGTCAGGGTCGAACTGGCTTCCCGACCCTCGGTGTAGCTCGCCGATTGCCTCGTGCTGGGACATCGCTTTCCGGTACGACCGGTCGGTCGTCATCGCGTTGTAGGCGTCGCAACAGGCGACGATCCGCGCCAGCGGCGGGATCTCGTCTCCCTTCAGCCCGTCCGGGTAGCCCGAGCCGTCGTAGCGCTCGTGGCACGACCGCACGATGCGACCGATCTCGCCGAGGAGGCCGCCGACCCGATGCAGCAGGCGCTCGCCCTCGATCGTGTGGCGCTTGACGACCTCGAACTCCTCGGGCGTCAAGGGGCCGGCCTTGTTGATGATCTCGTTCGGGATCCGGAGCTTGCCGACGTCGTGGAGCAGCGCGGCGAACTCCGCGTCGCGCCGCTCGCGGTCGCCGAAACCGAGCTCGTCCACGACGCCGAGGGTCAGCTCGACGACGTCACGGCTGTGCTCGCCCGTGTAGCCGTCGTCGGCCTCGACGACGTCACCGAGCAGAAAGGCTGTGCCGCGGTAGGCGTCACGCAGTTCGAGCTCATGGTCGATCCGGACCTTCCGCTCCCGCGCGAACACCGACAGCAGGGCGATGAGCGGGATCACGAGCAGGACGCCGTAGGGCGACTGCGTGGCAGCGAAGGCGAAGGCCAGTCCGGTCGTTGCGAGGCAGGCGTCGATCATGTAGACCCAGCCCATCGCGCGGAACTGCACCTTCGGCGGCACGCCCAGCGCCGACCATTCGCGTAGCGCAGCGCTCCCGTAGTCGAGTGCGAACTGGGAGCCGAGCGCGAGGAGGTAGAGCGGCCAGTTGCGAAGGCTCGGCGCAGGCTCGCCCGCGAGCGCCAGCACGAGCGCCGGCCCGATCGCGTGCCAGCAGTTCACGAGGCGCATGAACACGCGCTCGAAGTGGAGGCCGCCGCGTGCGTACTCCGAGAGGCTGCCGAGGATCACCCCGGCCGCCACCGCGATCGGGACGATCCCGGTCGGGAGCACGAAGAGCATCGGGACGAGGACGAGCTGCGTCGGAACGGCGGAGCCGGTGCCGATCTCGAAATCGAGGCGGAACGCGAGCGCATAGACGGCCACGAAGAGCGCGGTCACCAGGGCGCCCGGCGTACGGTCGGTCGGGAGTGCCACGGCCATCACCGTCGCGATGAGGAGAAACGAGCCCGCGGAGACCAGGAGCGACAGCCGTTCGCGCTGCGCTAGGCGGCTGAGGCGCCGCGCCCGCTGCTCCTCGATCACTCGCTGGGCCGCCGGGCCGAGGCCCGCCGAGCCGGTCGCCGCCGCAGTCGACATCTCCGCTGCCGAAATCGGCGTCTCGACGGCTCCACAGGAGCGGAAATCCCTCACGCGAGTGAGCGGCGGGCGAAATCAGCACTCGAACGGGTGATGCAGAGTCGGGATGGATCCCGACACTGAGTCGAGTGACGTCTGCAGCCCGTCACCCCCGGTTCCTCTCCCTCGCGTTTGTTGCGGCCCTAATCGCGGCCCTGGCGATCACGGTGACGCCCGACGCGAACGCGGGGCTGATCGGAACGGGTCCGGCATCGGGCTGCGACGAGGCGTCGCAGGTGTTCGAGCGGTGGGGCGACAGGAACAATTACCTGCTCGTTCCTGGGGGATCCTTCGAAGCAGGCGGTCCGGCCTGGACGCTTTCCGGCGGCACGGGGGTCGTGAGCGGCAACGAACCGTTCTACGTGCGGTCGAGCGGGGACGGGAACTCGCTCTTCCTGCCGGCCGGCAGCTCGGCGCTGTCGCCGACCGTCTGCTTCGGTCTTGGTGACTGGCACAGTCGCTTCTTCGTACGCAATGTCGGGTCGGCCCGAGGGAGCTTGAAGGTGGACGTGGTCGTCCGCAGCGCCCTCGGGCTGCTCACCTTCCTCGATGGTGGGACGATCAGCGGCACGGGCGCTTGGGCGCCCTCGCCGCGGATCGGCCTCACGGTGACGAACGTGTGCAGCCTGCTGGGTGTGCGGGCGGTCTCGTTCCGCTTCCGCTCCGTCGGGACCGGCGCCGCGTTCCAGGTCGACGACGTCTACCTGGATCCCTGGAAGTCGTTCTAACCGCGGCTTCGGTCCATAGACTTCCGGCGTGAAGTCGCTCCCAGTCGCGGATCGCCCGCGCCGGCCGCCGTGGATGAAGGTCCGCGCCCCGAGCGCCGACTCCCAGTACTTCGACGTCAAGAAGCTGATCCACGGAGCCAGTCTCCACACGGTATGCGAGGAGGCCCGGTGCCCGAACATCTCGGAGTGCTGGGGCCGCGGCACCGCGACGTTCCAGATCCTCGGCGACACCTGCACCCGCGCCTGCCGGTACTGCTACGTCAACTCCGGACGCCCCGAGCATCCGCCGGACCCGCTCGAGCCGCTGCGTCTCGCGCAGGCCTCGGCGCGGATGGGGCTCCAGCACGTCGTCGTCACCTCCGTCGACCGTGACGACCTCCCCGACAAAGGCGCCGGCCATTTTGCTGCGACAGTTCGAGCACTGAAGGCGAAGGTGCCGCAGGCGAGTGTCGAAGTCCTGACGCCGGATTTCCTGGACTTCGAGGAGGATGCGCTCAGCATCCTCCTCGATTCAAGGCCCGAGGTATTCAACCACAACATCGAAACGGTCCGCCGCCTGCATCGGAGGATGCGCGGCGCCAAGGCGTCGTACGACAAGGCGCTCTGGCTGCTGCAGCGTGCGAAGGAGCTCGCCGACTACGACGTCCTCACGAAGTCGGGGATCATCGTCGGCCTCGGCGAGACGAACGACGAGGTGGTCGAGACAATGCGCGACCTGCGCGCGCACGGCGTGGACGTCGTCACGATCGGCCAGTACCTCCAGCCCTCCGCCAAGCACGTGACGATCGACCGCTGGGTGCACCCGGATGAGTTCCGCTGGTTCCGCGAGCAGGGCGAGGCGCTCGGCTTCGGCTCGGTCTTCTCCGGGCCCCTCGTCCGGTCGAGCTACCGGGCGGACGAGCAGCGCCACGCGGCCGAGAGAGGCCTCGGCGCCGTCGCGTACTAGGCCCTGAACGCCGAGAGGCCGCCCGGAGGCGGCCTCTCGGTGTTGCTGTGCTCCGGTCTTGCTAGTGGATGTCCAGGGTCCAGGCGCCGAAGCCGTGCGTCGCCACGTACAGGATCCCGTGCTCCTGGTCGATCTTGAGGTGCGGGATCGTCGTCGTGGGCAGGCCCGGATGCGCGTCCTTCCAGCCGCCGTCCGCGTCCTTCCGGACGGCGATGCCGAAGTCCGTGCCGATGTACAGCGTGCCGGTTGCCTCGTCCCGCTCGATCGTCGCGACCGGGACGTCGCCGAGGCCCTTCTTGCCGGTGCCGTCCAGGCTCGTGAACGTCGCCGTCCACGTAACCGGATCGACCCGGACGTCGAACACGTGGCCCGGCGTGTCGGGCGTCACCGCGTTGTAGCCGCTGTACGTGATGTACGCGTGGTACGGATCCGACGGATCGACGTAGATGTCCGACGGGTACCGCGGCGGGTCGGCCGTCGAGCTCGTGTCAACCCGATGCCACGCGATCGTTGCCGCATTCGCCGCGTCCGCATTGTTCGTGACGAAGATGCGGCCGCCGCTGGTGCCGGCCCACACCACTGCCTTGTTGGAGGCCGAGGTCGCGTCCATCGAGATGTGACCGCCGGAGCGGTCCTCGCCCCAGACGTACGGGGCCGGACAGGGGGCCGTCCAGGCGCCGGCCGGGTTCCCCGGCGGGCAGAGCGCCAGCGGGCCGTAGGTGAGCCGGCCGAGGTGGCCCGGGTCGCCCATCGCCTTCCAGTCGTCGCAGACGTCGATCGGCCGCTCGTAGGTGCCGTTCTCGTTGATGTCGCCGTCACCGATCCAGAGGTTGCAGTGCTCCTTCACCTTCTCGTACGGGAACGCCGGGTTCACGCCGCCGTTCAGCGAGCGGAAGACGTGCTCGCGTCCGGTGAACATCAGCTTGCTGACGTTCTGGTGGAAGATGGTCGGAGCGCTGAACGCCACGGCCTCGCGGTCGTAGCGGAACGGCGCGGCGAGGGCCGTCCGGAGCGTGTCGGCGATCCAGAAGCCGGCCTCCTGGTTCCGCGGCTCGTCGAGGATGGCGAGGGCTCCGCTCTGCCAGGAGAGCATCGAGTGGTTCGGGTTGACCGGGTCGAACCCGTTGTAGGTGCCGTCCGCGACGAACGTCTCGATCCACGTCTTCGTCCCGGGCTCCCTCATCCACGAACCGTTGTCCTGCGCGCCGCCGGCGAGCTCGCCGGGGCGGCTCGGGTTGAAGTCGATCTCGTAGAAGTGGAGCGTGTTGAGCCCCTGGTTCACGGACTGCAGGAGCTCCGGAATACGGCTCGTCACCGCGAGACACCTCGCGAGCGAGTTGCGCGGGTCGGAGGCCGGTAGGTGATGGACCGCCGTGCAGTCGCCCGAGTCGTTGACGAAGTTGCCGTTCGAACGGATGACCCCGCCGTCGCCGGTCTCGACGAACTGCTTCCAGTCGTTCGGGTTCGTGACGATCGAGTGCTGGTCGGGGTGTGCCCCGTGCGGCTGGATGTTGTCCGACGCGTCGTACGTCATGTCGGTGAACGTCGCACCGGCATCCGTCGAGAGCATGATCGCCCGACCGTTCGAGGTGCCGGGCAGGATCGGCGGGTTCAAGCCGAGCCCGCCGGTCTCGTTGTAGTCGTTATCACCGAGCAGGTAGACGTAATCCGGGTTCCACGCGGATCCGTCGGCCTTCTTGGGCACGTAGACGAAGTTGTCGTAGTTGCACTGCGGATCGCAGTACCCCTCCGCGCCGGCGCCCAACGGGCCGGTGTTGTTCCCGGCCGTCAGGTCGGTGAAGGTCGGGGCGCCCGTGCGGACGCTGTCGCTGCGGAAGGTCTTCGCGGTCTGACCGGCGCCGCCGCCGACGCCGACGTACATGCGCGTGTCGCCGTTCGCGAGCTTGACGACGTCGAACTCGGCCCGCTCGACGTCAGCACCGGTGGCCGGCTGCGTCGCCGGCCCGCGTGGGGCGAAGATCTGCACCCACGTGCCCGGGTCGCCGTTCGAGTTCGACCGCCAGATGCCCTTCGCCATGAACGAGGCGTACACCGTGTTCGGGTCGACCGGATCGAACGCGACGCGGCGGGCGCCGCGCGGCGAGCAGGCCGTCTGGCCGAGGAACACCTGCGTCGGCGTCGAGGCCGTGCAGTTGGTCGCGTTGCCCTGACTCACCAGCGTGAACGTCTTGCCGCCGTCCGTGGAGCGCCACAGCCCGAAGTGCGGGGCACCCGGGATGTTCGCGCCGCGGTCGACGCCGGTGCAGCACGTGCTGTTGATGCCGCGTGAGCCCTGGGCGCCCGAGCCGACGAAGATCGTCGACGAGTCGCCCGGCTTGACCTGAATCGAGCCGATGCCGCGGCCGGCGAAGTACTGACTGCCGATCGGGCCGGTCCAGTGATCGCCGCCGTCCTTCGACTTGTAGAGGCCGACGCCGGCGATGCAGCCGCTGCGGCAGGTGTTCGGCTCGCCCGTACCGGCGTAGATCACGTCGCTCGACGGGTCGTTCGGGTCGAGCTCGAGCGCCGCCGTGTTGTTGTGCTGGAACTCCGCCGACACGTACTCCCAGCTCGGCTGCGGCGCGAGGATGTTGTCCGTGCGCCACACACCGCCGCCGGCGTTCGCGATCCAGTAGCGACAGCTCGAAACGCTGCAGTTCGGGTCGATCAGGCTGAAGGCCGTCCGGCCCGCGGCGATGTACTGGTTCGGGACGTAGACGTACCGGTTGCGGAACGGGTTCAGCGGATAGACCGCGTTGTTCGGACCGAGGTTCGTCCACTTCCCGTGGTCACCCAGCTTCGCCGCCGAGTTCCCGCGTGACTTGACACCCTTCCAGTCCTCACGGCTCTGGCTGATCGCGGCGAGCGGGATCGACGCTCCCGGCGCCGAGTGCATGAGCCACTCCTGCGCACCGTCGCCGAGCCCTTCGGCGCTCTCTCCGGCCTCGCCGGCCTCGTACTGCGTCGAGCCGGGCGCGAACCTCGCCCCAGCGGCGAGCTTCGCCCTCAGCGCCGGCGAGATCGCGCCACCTTCGGCGCTCGCTGCCGGCGCCGGTGCGGTCGACTCGGTGGATCCGCGGCCCATCAGCAGAGCCGCGACGACCCCCACCGCCACGAGCACCACGACGACGCCCGTGCGCGCAAGCAGTCCTCGCGCCGGACGCCGCCGGTCAGTCTCGTTCGATGACATGCCCCCTCCTCCTGTCAGAGTGCTGAGATTCCCCGGCCCGCCGGCCGGGGTAGTGAGGTTTCTCCCGGCGCCCGTATGGCATCCGGATCTAGATAGCGGTTTCTCTCCCCCACGAAAGCCGCGAGATCATGCCCGATCCAGGCATGGATATCAAGTCCTTTTGATCAGGAACTCAGGCGATATCACATGAAGAGGGGCCGCTTGGGCGGCCCCTCTTCGCTTGCGACTCAGCCCTGTGGTTCTAGTGGTGCCCGTGCCTGCCGTTCAGCTTCAGCCTCCAGGCGCTGAGGCCGTGTGTCGCGGCGTAGAGCACCCGCTCCGGCGGCACGATCGTGAGCCCCGCAACCTCGACGTTCGGCATCCCGCGGGCCGCCAGGACCCAGCTCGTCTCGCCGTCCGGCAGCATCGAGACGCCGAAGTCGGACGCGGCGTACAGATCGCCCGTCTCGTCGTCGCGGACGAGGTCGGTCATCGGAAGGTCACCCCAGTCGTACGAGATGTTCTTCCAGGTTGACGTCCCGGTGACCGGGTTGTACGTGACCTCGAACGCGTGGCCCGGCGTCAGCGGCGTGTTCACGTCGTACCCGCTGTACGACACGAACGCGTGGTTCGTGTTGTCGGGGTCGACGTAGATGCTGCTGACGAACCGGTTCGGGGTCGTCGCGTCGTCGTCGAGCCTCGTCCACGTCACCGCCGAGGCGGGATCCGCGGCCACGTTCTTCGAGATGAAGACGCGGCCCCGGGTCGTGGCGGCCCAGGCGGTGTTCGTGTCGCCCGTCGACCGCTCGACGGCCGCGACGGCGGTGCCGGCCCGGTCGCCCCAGGCGGCGTCCGTCAGGGGGACCGTTCCGAGCTGCGCCCAGTCGCCGCACGTGGCGAAGTTCCCGGGCGGGCTCCCGGTACCGGTCCACTCGTTGCAGATCGCCTGCGCCTCTGCGTAGGTGCGCGTGCCGAGGCCGGCGGTCTTCGTCCGCCAGGCGGTGAGCCCGTTTCCGGCGAACATCGTCTTCGAGACGACCGGGTCGCTGATCACCGGCGAGTAGAACTCGCTGAGCGGATGGCCGAGCGGGCCGCCCGTCCAGATCCACTTCGAGAGGTCGCCGCTGTCGAAGTTCACGTCCGGCGACGCTCCGGTGAAGTTGTGCATCCGGAACTCCGGGATGGCGACGTCGAAGCCGGACTGGCCGCCGTCGCCGATCATCGTGTTGACCCAGAGCTTCTTGCTCCGGTTCTCCCACGTGCCGTTGTCCTGCGTGCCGCCCTGCAGGAAGCTCGAGTCGTGGGGGCTGACCGAGAGGCTCTGGAACTGCAGCGTCATCAGCCCGTCGTTCATGCTGTCGAGCCGCGACGGGATCGCCGACAGCAGCTGCTTGCAGCGCGTGAGCGCCACGCCCGTCAGGCCGCGGTTCGGATCGTCGCACCAGGACGACCGGTCGACGAGCTGACCGCTCGAGCGGATCACTCCGCCGTCACCGGTCTCGATGAATTGCAGCGGCTTGCCCGGGATCGTCAGCAGCGAGTGCTGGTCCGGGTGGATGCCGTTCGGGTGGAGCATGTCGGTCCCGTCGAACGTCATATCGGTGCCGCTGACGCCGGCGTCCTGCGAGAGGATCACGCCCATCTTGTTGGCGATCGTCTCGCCGTAGTAGTAGTCGCCGCCGACGTAGACGATGTTCGGGTTGCCCGGCGGCGTGTAGATGAAGATGTCGTACCAGCACTGCGGATCGCAGAGACCGCGGAACGCGAACCCGGGTAGTGCCGGGTCGTTGCTGGACATATCCGTGAACGTCGGAGCTCCAGTCGAGACGTCGTCGCTGCGGAAGAGCCGCGACGAGTTCGGATTGGCCCGCGCACCCTGGGTGTTGTTCATGCCCTCGTGCACGTACATCCGCGTCTTGCCGTTCGGCAGCGTCGTAACCGCGAACGCAGCGCGGTCCTGGATGATCGAGGCGTTCATCGGCGCCTTGATCTGCGTCCAGGTCGCACCCGCGTCATTCGAGCGCCAGATCCCGCGCGCGTAGGACGACGCGTAGACGATGTTCGGGTTCGACGGGTCGAGCGCGACCGCCCGGACTCCGCGCGGTGAGCAGCCGGTGAACGGCGCCGGGTTGGAGAACTCGGTCAGATCCCCAGTGCAGCTGGCCGCATTGGCCGAGCCGTTGTGGATGAAGCTCCACGTCTGCCCGCCGTTCGTGGTCTTGTACAGGCCCCACTTGGCGGCGCCCGGCACCGGCCGGGTCACGCCGGAGCAGCAGACCGACGACATGCCGCGCAGAGCGGTCGTCGAGCCGACGTAGATCGTGTTCGGGTCGCCTGGCTTGACCACGATTGCGCCGATGCCCTTGCCCTGAAACTCGGGCCTGCCGAGGTTCGTCCAGCTCTTGCCCCCGTTGGTCGACTTGTAGAGACCGGTTCCGGCGACGCAGCCGGAGCCGCAGATGTTCGCCTCGCCCGTCCCGACGTAGACCGTGTTGCCGCTGGAGTCGTTCGAGTCGATCACGACGGAGCCGGCGGCGTTGATCCCGAGCGGCCCGCCGAGGTACGTCCAGTGCGGATGGTCGTCGAGTGCGTCCTTCGTCTTCCAGACGCCCCCGCCCGCCGGCGTGATGTAGGCCGTGCAGTGGTTTCTCTTGCAGTTCGGGTCGAGCGCGATCGACGTCGTGCGGCCGCCCGCGACGTACCGGTTCGGCACGTAGTTGAACGAGTTGCGCAGGTTCTCGAACGGGTAGAGCGCCCGAGTGGGGCCGACCGGCTTCCAGCGGCCCTTGTGCTCGTTCCCCCTCTTGGAATGGCGATCTTCCGAGCGCGAGAATGCAGAGCGCCCCCCGGCCATCTCGGCGACGGAGATCGTCGTGTCCGGGTACGCCCGCTCGTCGAAGGCGCCGTCACCCGCGAAGGCCGGTCCCTCGTTCGCCTCCACACCCGGCGCGGTGGCCAGGTAACGCGAGAGCGCCGGTGGGCCTTCGCCTGCGGTGAGGATGTCTGACTTCGCCGTCGTCGGCGACGTGCTCATCGCAGCGGACAAAAGCGCTGCGACGCCGGCGACCGCGAGGACCACGAGCGCTGCGACAACAGCGCGCGGTGGTTTACCTCTCATGTGCTCTCCCTCCAATCCCCTCGGCACGGTCGGTGCCGTTACGGGGCAGAAATCTGCCAGACAATCGACCTGATATCAACCTCTGAATATCGAATATTGGCCTTGAATACCGGCGCAGATATATCTGCGCCGATATTCGGTCAGTATTCGGCTAGATTTCAGCCGTGCTGCTGCTCGCCCTGCTCGCCCTCCTGCTCTACCCATCGTTCATCACCGCGGACGCATCGAGGACGGAGAGCGGGAAGTCGACGCCGGCAACCGTGACGGGCCGCGCGTCGCTCGCGATCACGAGCCTGGAGCCGCTCACCGTCACCGGCCGCGGGTTCAAGGCAGGCGAGCAGGTGACAGTCCGGTTCCAGTCGAGGCGCAGGGCCACGACCGCGACGGGGACCGGCCGGCTCGTCGTCCGCTTCGCCGGTCTCAACTGCAGCGGCGGCACGATCGTCGCCGTCGGCTCGAAGGGGAGCCGAGCGGTCGCGAACTTCTCGCAGCTGAGCTGCGTCGCGCCGTAAAGAAGAGGGCCGCCCGGAGGCGGCCCTCTTCACAAGCGCGTCCTAGCGGGTCATCCGCCCGGGCAAGGCGTTACCAGGAAGGCGCTCTCCTCGCTCTCGCTGACGGAGTCGCTCCTGTCATCCCTCAGCGGGTTGAAGAAGTCCATGAACATGTCCGACTGTTCGCAGACCGGGTTGCGCCCCGGCTGCGTCGTCGTCGGCGTCCCGGAGCCGCGGCCGTTCCGGGCGTCGGTCCAGATCGCCACCGCGTCCTTCTTGTCCCCGCCGACCTGCGGGAAGTTCGGGAAGCTGACCTGGTCGTAGTCGCCCATGAACAGGCCCGCCCGGAACGAGTAGTCCATGTTGGACGGCACGTCCGAGAGCACCTGGTTCGCGAACGGCCCGAGGTAGCTCGGCCCCTGGCCCGGCACCGGATCCGGGCCCGGATTGACCGGCCCGGTCGGTTGCGGAATCGTGGCCGCACCCGGTGCGAGGCACTCGCGCGACGGGGTGTCGTCGATCTCACAACCCGCGCCGAAGCGCCACGTGAGGTAGTTGCCGGGCCGCTGCCGGCTGGACGGCCAGGCCGAGGCGACGGAGTCGGTGTCGAGTCGGCGGTCGTAGAAGGCCACCGCCAGCACGCCGTCCGCGTTCACGTCGATCCACGGGAACCACTGGTCGTTCCCGAAGTTCCCACCGCAGCTCGCCGCCGCTCCACAATTGCGGTTCGGCGGCGGCACGGAGCGATCGTCGTTCACGCGTGTCGGCCCGATCCACGTCGACCCGCCGTTCGTCGACCGGAGGAAGAACACGTCGGCGTTGGAGCTCGCCGCCGTGCCGTTCCGGTTGTCGGCGAGGACGAGATAGAAGTCGTCCGCGAACGCCCCACCGCGTTTGTCGACGGCCACGTTCCCGGCCGAGTTGACGCGGAAGCAACTGTTCGTCAGCACCGGCCGGCCCGCGCTCTGTCCGCGCGCCCGGCAGTCGGGCCGTGTCGCCCCGGTCGGGTAGTTGACGTCGAAGACCGATGAGACGAAGAACGGCCCCTCGAACGTCTGGCCGCCGTCACGCGACCGGACGAACAGGTACTGGTTCTCGGCCGGCGTGTTGGAATTCTCGAACGCCACGCCGAGGAGGCCGGTCCTCGGGTGCACGGTCGGGACCGAGAACTGGTTCTGGTCGCAGTCCGAGGCTGCGGCGGTCCCGCCGATGCAGAACGGGGCGCTCCCGCTGATCGCCTGCGGCGGCGACCACGAGCGCGCCTGGTCGTCGGAGTAGCTGTGCATGATCCTGCCGGTGCCGTCGAGGTCGAAGCGCGTCCACGTCGCGTGCAGGCGGTCGGACCCGACGACCTTCGCGTCACACGCCTTCGGCGTGTGCGTGATCGGCGTGAAGCACACCGGCGAGACACCGGCGGGCCGCGGCCCCGCGGCGAGCCAGTTCTTGTCGTCGAACGGGGCATCGCCGTTGAAGACGCCCGGTGTCGGGTCGCGGTTCCAGGTGATCACGCCGTCGCCGGGCTGGCGCACGTCGCCTATCCCTCCGCAGACGGCGTCGTCCGGATCGGCCGTTCCCGTGTTCTCGATGGGAATGCACGGTCGGCTCCAGGTGAAGCCACCGTTCGTCGAGCGCCAGACGAAGACGCCGTCAGCGTCGTCGAACTGGTACGCGATCTCCTGGTTGTAGGCGACGCCGTCACGGTCGAAGACCGCAACCGGGTCGCTGTTCGTGAGGCCGAAGTCCGCGCCCGACGGCTGGACGAGGATGCTCCCGTAGAGGCCCTTCCCGCCCGAGCTCGTCGCGTCGAACTGGTTGTAGTCGCCCTGGTAGTCGTTGGCACCCCCGGTCATGTTGTCGTGGTCGCGGGGGTTGATCGCGATCGTGGTCTCGTCCTGCGGCACGCAGGCGAGGTCGTAGTTGAAGCGGAGATCGTCGCCCCGCTCGCTGTACTGCCAGACCTTGTCCTTCTGAATCGTGTGGAGCGGCCGGTCGTCGTCCACGTACTTCGCCTGCGGGCACTCGGTCACGTACTGACCGAAGCTCCTCGAGGCGCCGTCGGCGAACTCACGCGCAGTCGGCTCGCCGGTCATCCTCGCGATGTGGCTCGGCGGGTGCAGGCCCGCCGCCGTCGCCACGCCGACGAGGACGACGCCGAGGACGCCAAGCGCAGCCATCGCCCCGAACAGTCGTTTCATGCGTCTCTCCCCTCAGTCGGGTTCGGGCGCGCCGAGAATACGGCTCTCTACTCGCATTCGCAACGCCGGATCGGTTTTCGGCCGTCCCGGGCATACTCAGGACTGCGATGAAACGAGCTCTCATCAGCCTGCTCGTGCTCGGAGTCGCCGCGGTCGCCACCGCTTCCGCGAGCCTCGCCGCTGGCAACGCCGTGAGGCCCGCGATCCGGTTGACGGACGGCGCGCCGCTGACCGTCCGCGGGACGCACTTCCGCCCGCGTGAGAGCGTCCGGATCACCGCGATCTCGCTCGGAAGCGCGACTAAACGGACGAGTGCAGGTCCTAGCGGATCGTTCGTGATGCGCATTGCGATCAAGTACAACCGCTGCTCGGGCCTCACCGTGATCGCCCGCGGCTCGAAGGGCAGCCGTGCGGTGATCAAGCGCCCGGCGATGAACTGTCGGCCCTGAGCCGACGAGAAGGGCCGCCCGGAGGCGGCCCTTCTCACTGCGGTCGTGGTGTGAGCGCTAGTGGTTTCGCCGGCCGAGGATGAGCCGGAAGCCGCCGCGCCCGTGGGTGGCCGCGTAGATCACGCGGCGACCGTTCTTCAGGTTCGCGAACGTGAGCTCGTAGACGGCGACGTTCGGCAGCCCGCGCGAGGCGTCGACCCAGTTGGTCGAGCCGTCCGGGAGCCGCAGGACGCCCCAGTCCATCGACGCGTACAGGTCGCCTGAGACCGGGTCGAGCTCGACGTCGGTGATCGGCAGGTCGCCGAGGTCGTAGCTGAGATCCGTCCAGGTCGCGTTGTGCGTCGCGGGGTTGTAGACGGCCTTGAAGACGTGGCCGCCCGGCGAATAGGCCGAGTACCCGGAGAACGAGATGTACGCGGTGTTGCCGCTCGGGTCACGCGGGTCGACCGAGATCCCGCTCGGGAACCGGCGCGGCTGCGCCGGCGTGTCAATGCGGTCGAAGACGACCTCCGGCTGCCGCTCGTTGAAGCCCGTGCCGCAGCAGTCCGGCTCCTTGATCTGCGTGGCCGTGTTCTCGAAGTCGGCGTTCTTCGCCACGAAGATGCGGCCGCGGCGGGTGCCGGCCCAGATCGTGCCGGTGTCCGTCCGCGCCCGCTCGACCGCGACCACGTAGCCCGTGCCCTTGTCGGACGAGGGGCCGGTGATCAGGCTGCCCTGACCGAGCTTGACGAAGTCACCGCAGCCCGAGTCGACGCCCGTGTTCAGCTTGTCGCTGCGCGGGCCGCCGAGGACGGAGCAGTGGTTCTCGAGGAAGCTCTGGTCGCCTCCAGCGTTCTTCGTTCGCCAGACGCTCTCCGAGCCGGCGAAGGCGGTCTTCGAGACCACCGGGTCCGCCGTGTATGGAATGTAGAACGCCGAGCCCTCCGGCGAGAACAGGATCGGGTCGAAGATCCACGACCACCACTGCGGGTCGTTCCCGCGGAAGTTCACGTCGCCCTGCTGGGCGAAGTAGGTGTGGTAGCGGATGTTCCCGTGCTCGGCGTCGATGCCCGACTGGCCGCCGTCACCCGAAACGAAGTTCAGCCAGGTGCGGCTGCCGTCGTAGCCGAGCGTCCCGTTGTCCTGCGTGCCGCCGATCACGTCGTGCAGCGGATCGTTCGGGTTCACGCTCAGGTCCTGGAACTGCAGCGTCCGCAGGCCGGCGTTCATCGTGATCAGCCGCTCGGGGACGTTGGAGAGCCAGTCCTGGCAGTCCTTCAGGTCGACGCCCGTCAGACCGCGGCCGGCGCAAACGCCGGAGCTGTCGACGTAGCGTCCGTTCGTGCGGACGACGCCGCCGTCAGAGCCGTAGAACACGATGTTCGGGTTCGACGGCACGAACGCGAAGGCGTGCTGGTCGGGATGGTTCGCCTCGAACGGCACCCGGGCGTCGCCCGACCCGTCCGTGAACGAAACGCCCGCGTTCGTCGAACGCATCATGTTGCGCCCGTTCGACCGGTCGGGGCCCGCGTACGGCGGGAGCTCGCTGTACTGCGTTACGCCGCCGATCCAGACCTCGTCGGGCCGGCCCGGAGCGACCGCGATCGGCATGTCGTACGAGCACTGCCCGGCGCAGATGTTGAACGAGCTGAAGCCCGGTGTCCCGTCGACCGAGCTGGACAGCTTGACGAAGACCGGCGTCGCGGCCCGCGCGTCGTCGGTGCGCAGCACCTGCGAGGCCTTGTCGAGAGCCCCGTCGCCGTTCGTGTCCACCGGGTTCGCGCCCTCGTGGACGTAGATGCGGGTCTTCCCGTTCGGCAGCTTCGTCGTCGCGATCTCGTACCGGATCCCGAGCGGCGTCGAGCCGGGGTTCGTCGAGCCGTCGTCAAGCTCCCCCTGGTAGATCTTCTGCGGCACTCCGCCCGAGTTCGAGGCGCGGAAGACGCCGTACTCGAACATCGTGAAGTAGAAGGTCCCGGAATCGGCCGGGTCGTACTCGATGTCGGTGACCCCGCCCCTGAAGAAGTCCAGGCCGTTCGCCGACGTCGGATCGACCGGGTCCTGGGGCTGGTTGAAGCGGAGCTGGAACGACTGGCCGCCGTCCTGGGACTCGTAGAGCCCGATGATCGGCGCGCCCGGCGGCGTGTACCGCCCGCCGGATACGCCCGACAGCGAGTGCCTCGCCACGGTGGTGCCGATCACGATGTGTCGCGAGTTGCGTGGGTCGATCGCGATCGCGCCGATGCCGCGGTCCTTCGCCACGGCGACGCTGCCCGGCACGAGCCGCCAGTGCTCGCCCCGGTCGGTCGACTTGTAGAGGCCGAGGCCGGCCTCGCTGTCACTCGAGCCGTTCGGCTCACCGGTGCCGAGGTAGAGCGTCTTCCCGCTCTTGTCCGTCGGGTCGATGATCAGCGAGCCGGTCGACGTGGTGTCGAGCTCCTCGGTGATCGGTCGCCAGTGCGCGTTGCGGCTCAGGGCGTTCTCGGTCTTCCAGACACCCCCGCCCGCGGCTGCCGCGTAGAGCCGGCAGTCGTGGTTGCCGCACTTCGGGTCGATCGCGAGCGCAGTGATCCGGCCGGACCACTGCGTCGGGATGCCGTTCGTCTGTGTCGCCTCACGCGCGACGTCGAGCGTGTACGGCCCGACTTCCCGCCACCTGCCGCCGCCACGCCAGTCGCCGCCGTTGCGCTTGGCTGCGCGCAGCGCCGACTGTTGCTGGGCGAAGGCGATCGTCTGATGCGGGAACGCCATGTCCGAGTAGTTCTCGGCGGCGGAGCCGAACAGGATCTCCCGGCTCGCCTCCTTCCCGGGCGTCAGCTTCTCGCGTGCCATCGGCACGGGCACTCCCATCACGCTCTGCCGCGCGTCGGACCGCGCGAAGGCATGAGCCTCGGCTCCGAGCGTCGAGCCGGCTGCCTCGTTCTCGGAGGCGCCCAGCCCGAGCGAGCGGCCGACGCCAGACCCCTTCGTCAGCGCGCCGGCCGCCACCGCCGCCGCGATCACGCAGATCGCGACGACGAAGGCTGCGGCGAGCCGCGAATTCCTTCTTCTCATCGATTGTTCCCTCCCCTGTATTTGCGCTCCCTGCGGCTTCCGGAGATCGAACCCGGTGGCAATGGAACGCCTGATCAGGTCGAGGTGCAGCAACGCCCTTCGGGGGAAACTCGGGCGAAGACTCCGGTCGAGCCGGTGCAGCACCTCGGCGTTGAAGCTGCGGCCACTCTGGTCGGCCGCGCGGAGGACTCGCTTCCGCAGCTCCTGCGGCATGCGAAGCAAGTAGCGGTACCTCTCCTCCCCCACGAGGGCCTTAGGTATCAGATGGACGCCAGAACATCAAGGGAGCGATATCACCGGATATCTGCGAATGCGCTCACAAAAGCGGCCACCCGGCTGCGGCCTCGACCCGATGCCAAACGTAGGCTCCCGCCGTGGATCTGGCGCTCCAGGTCGTGGTCACGGGGCTCGCCGCGGGCGGGGTCTACGGGCTGGTGGCGATCGGCCACTCCCTCGTCTTCCGCCTCACGGGCACGGTCTACTTCGCCCTCGGCGACCTGATCGGGCTCGGCGTCTTCACCACGCTGCTCGTCGCGGCCGGCACGGGCCCGGTGACGCAGACCAGCGTCGCGACGGGGCGTTACCTGCTGGCCCTCGCGACCGGCGTCGTCGTCTGCATCGTCGTCGGTGTGGGCGGGTACCTGCTCGTGGTCCAGCCCTTCCTCGAGCGAGGCTCGACCCTGGGCTGGGTCGGCGCGACGCTCGCGCTCGCCTTCGCGATCCACGCCGTGCTCGAGTCCGTCTTCCCGCGTTCTGCGTACGTCTTCCCGGACCCGATCCCGTTCCGCCGGGTGGGCGAGAGCGGCTTCGTCACCGTCGGCGGCGCGACGATCCAGGTGCGGGCGCTGTACGTGGCCGCCGTGGCGTTCGCGCTCGGCGCGCTCGTGGCATGGACGGTCGACCGGACGCGACCGGGGCGCGGCCTGCAGGCGATCGCGGCGGACCGGGAAGGGGCGGCCGTCGTCGGCGTGCCGATCGCGCGGCTCGTCCCGCTGGCGTTCGGCCTCGCCGGAGCGGTGGCGGCGGTAGCGGCGGTCTCGGCGGCGCCGAGCGCTCCGGTCTCGGTCGACACCGGCACGCTGCTCGGCGTCAAGGGGCTGGTCGCAGCGCTTGCGGTCCGGTTCGGGCCGCCGTTGTGGGCACTCGGGGCCGGCGCCGTGCTCGGGCTGGCCGAGGCGGCGATCGCGAACGTCCACTTCGGCGGCTTCGAGCTCGGGCCGGCCTACAGCGCGGTGATCCCGATGGCGCTCGTCCTCGCCTTCCTCGCGTTGCGCCCGCCGCGCGAAGCGCTGGAGGAGATCGAATGATCGCCGAGACCGGCACCGCCCTCCGCGGCGCCTGGGACGACGCGCGCGCATCCTGGTCGTCGCGAGCGTGGTTCGCCGCGGCGCTGCTGGCGGCGGCCGCCCTGGTGCCGTTCGTGCTCCCGGGCTCGGTGCGCCTCGACGGCCTGGCCGAGACCGTGTATCTCGCCGCCGCCGCCATCGGGCTCGGCTTCGCGATCGGGATCGGCGGGATGCCGTCCATCGCGCAGGGCGCCTTCGTCGGCGTCGGGGCGGTGGTCGCGGCCCACCTCGCCCCCGGCTGGCCGCCGCTGGCAGCGGCTCTCGTGGGCGGCGCGGCCGCGGCGGCCGGAGGCGTCGTCGTTGCGGCGGCGATCGTCCGCTTCCGGCCCGTCTACGTCGCGGCGGCCACCTGGATCGTCACCTGGCTCTTCGCCCTTGGCCTCGACGCGTTCCCCTCTATCTCGGGCGGCGCAGCCGGGTTGGCGGTGACGCCGGTCTGGACGCCGACGATCCACTACGAAGTGGCGCTCGGGCTCGTCGCGCTGTCGCTGCTCGGACACTGGGCGCTTTCCCGGAGCTCGTTCGGCCTCTCGCTGCGCGCCGCCTCCGCGCGGCCGGCGGCCGCGGCGGCGCTCGGAGTGGAGGCGCCGCGCCTCAGGCTCCGCGCGTTCGCTGGGGCGGCGGCGCTCGCCGGTCTCGCCGGCGGCTTCGCGGTGCAGCTCGTCGGGGTCGCCGACCCGGCCGCCTACGGACCGCTGCTCTCGTTCAAGCTGCTCGTCGCCGTGCTGGTCGGGGGCGCCGTGAGCGCACTCGGCCCGGCGGTGGGGATGCTCGTCGTCGCCTCGTTGACACCCATCGCGGGCGCGCTCGGCCGCCTGACCGGCGCGGAGACCGCCCGCTTCGGCCCCATGCTCGCCGCACTGTTGCTGCTCGCCTTCCTCACCGCCGGCGGAGAGGGACTCGTGCCGCTGGTGACGCGGCGGCTCCGCCGGCCCTCGAGCCCCGAGCGGCCTGCCGCGCATCCGGCGTCCGAAGGCGCCGACCTCGAGGTACGCGAGCTGACGAAGCGCTTCGGCGGGCTGGTCGCGCTCGACCGCCTCGGCCTCCGCCTGGATCCGGGCCGGACGGTCGCGTTGATCGGCCCGAACGGCTCCGGCAAGACGACGGCGCTGCGCCTGCTGGCCGGGACGATGGAGCCCGATGCCGGACGGATCACCTTCGCCGGCGCCGACATCACCGGCGAGCCGGCAGGCGCGCGCGTACGTCGCGGGCTCGTCCGCACGCTGCAGGCGAACGCCGTCTTCCCGGGTCTGACGACCCTCGAGAACGCCACGGTGGGAGCCTCGGTGGGCCGGCGCTACGGCGGCGCGCTCCGAACGCTCGTCGCGACTCCGAAGGCGCGCGCGGAGGACCGCGAGACCCGCGCACTGGCACTGGCCGCGCTGGACGCGGTGGGGCTCGCGCACAGGGTCGACGCGCCTGCCGAGACGCTCTCCACGGCCGAGCAGCGCCTCCTGATGCTGGCGTCGGCGCTCGCCACCTCGCCACGGGCCCTCCTCGTCGACGAGCCGTCGGCGGCCGCGGGGACTGCGGAGCTCGAGCGTCTCACCGGCGTCCTGCGGGCGCTCGGCGACCAGGGCCTCGCGCTCCTGATCGTCGAGCACAACCTGCGACTCGTGCGCTCGCTCGCCGACGAGGTCGTCGTGCTCGACGCGGGGAAGCAGCTGGCGGCGGGAACGCCCGACGAGATCGCACGGCATCCGGCCGTGCGCGCCGCCTACCTTGGCCGGCAGCCGCTCTGACGGCCGAGGGTACCCTCGTGTCCCTGCGCCGCGCCACCGTTCCGATCCTGCTCCTGCTCTCGCTGCTCCTGGCCGCCGGCTGTGGCGGCGGCGGCGATCCCGCGCAGGAGCAGACGCTGACGATCGTCGTGAACGCGCCGTTCTCGAAGAGCCCCTATGTCGGGGAGACGATCGCGCGGGGGGTCGAGCTGGGAGCGACGGCGGCGAACCCGTTCGACACAACCGAGGCGACCTACCGGATTCGCGTCAAGCGCCTCGACAACGCGCTCTCGCCCCGGAAGGCGATCGCGAACGTCCGGGAGGCGGTCGCCGACGGGGCGGTCGCGATCGTGGACGAGGGCACCGGTGTGGATGCCTCGTGGCGCATCGCCGAGCAGGCGAAGATTCCGATCGGGATCACGTACCAGGGCGGCGTCGGCCTCGTCGACCCCGCGTCTCGACCAAACGTGTTCCGGATCGCGCCGACCGACCGCGGGATCGCGTTCCGGCTGGCCGAGTACGTGATCCCGAAGGGACTGAAGGTTGCGATCCTCACCGACGACAGCGGTTACGGCGACGAGGGACGAGCCGCGCTGCAGCGGTCCTTCGGCTCGAGCCCCGAGGCGATCGCCTCGTGGATTCGCCTCCCCGCCGATGCGACCGATGCTTCTCCGCAAGTGCTCCAGGCCCGACGTGCTGGCGCAACCGCACTGCTCGTGTGGGCACGCCCGGCGACGATCGCGAACGTGCTCACTGCCGCGCGCAGCCGCCGTTGGCAGGTGCCCGTCTACACGCCGCCGAGTGGCGCCGACCCGCTGGTCCGGCAGCAGCTCGCCGACCGGCCCGAATGGGTCGACGGGCTCACCTTTGCCTCCGGGCGAATGACCGCCGAGCTCGGCCCGCAGGCTTGGCAGTCCTTCGAGTCGCAGTTCGAGAGCCGCTACGGCCCCGACCCGGTCGGCGTCAAGACCTCCGCCGGCGCCGAGGTCGTGCAGCCGCCGGAGTACGCGATGTACGCCTACGACTGCGTCAACGTCCTCTCCGCGGCACTGAAGCAGGCAGGCGGAGCGAGCGACCCCCAGAAGGTGCTCGACGCGCTGAACCAGGTCACCGTGCGCGGCTCGAACGGAGACGAGCGTGGCTTCAACCTCCACAACCACGACGGCGTGGTTGACGACGACGTCTACTTCGCGCGGTTCCGCGACATGACGTTCGAGCCCGTCAAGGACGACCCGCTCTCCTCGACGCTGCCGACGATCGACCAGGTGAAGTAGTGCGGGGAGCTGCGGTCGCCGTGGCGCTGGTCGTGCTCGCCCTGCCCGCCACGGCTGCCGGACGCACTGCGCTCCTGCCCTCGCCGACGACGCCACTCGACACGAAGCTTCCGTTGGGCGCGTCGTCGGCCGGCGCCCCGCCACTCCTTCCGGTGAACGCGCGGGTCTCGAACCGGCAGGTCGTCTTCGTCGACGTCCTGGCCGACGGGACGGTGGTCGGAGTCCGGGTCCGGCAGGTGCTGACGCTCCGTGGCACCGGCGACTTCTTCTTCCAGGTGGCGGCGCCGGCGAAGGACGTCCGCGCCGCACCGGGCTCCCAGGGCGAGCCCGGGCTGCGCCAGGGCGCGGTCCTCTGGCAGGGCTTCGCGAACCGGCGCCGGGTGCTCGCCGCCGACGTCGAGCTCGATCCCGCCGCCGTCGCCGGGGTCCTCCCGCTCCGGCTGGAGCTGCGGGACGGCGTGCTCGTGCTGCGGAACACCACCGCCGTCCGGGCGCGCGGGTTCTCCGCCGCCGCGCGGCCCGCGCAGATCCGGCGGGTGCTCGCCGGGATCGCGCGCCACCCGGCGGAACAGCCGTCAGTCGCGATCAGCGGGCCGGTCCGAGGACGGAGCGTCGTCGTCGACGCGCCGCTTCGCGTGGTGGGGGCCGTTGGCAGCCGGCGCTTCCAGCGGGTGCTCGGCGGCCCCGCCAGGGCAACGGCCCGCATCCCGGCGGGCGAAGGCTCACGAGTGAGGCTCGTGGCCGAGCCCATCCGGCTGGCGCCCGAGACCCGGCCGCCGCGGTCCGCGAGCGGCTCCGAGCTCGTCTTCCTGGCGACGAAGGCGCTCCTCCGCCTGGCTCGGACCTACCAGTACAACTCGTTCCTCGCCGGCCCAGGCGTCGGAGCGCCGCCCCGGACGACCTACGTGTACCGCACCGTCGCGCCGAAGCCGTCCCTCCAGCCCGCGAAGTCGGACGACGACTGGAGCCTCCCCTTGGCGCTGCTTCTGGGCGCGCTCGCCGTCGTCGCCTCGGGCGGCCTCGTCGTCGCCTGGGCCCACTCCTAGCCGGCCGCGGCGGCGATGCGGTCCTGCTGCTCACGGGCGAGCGCAAGCACCTCGCCCAGCGCCAGCCGCGGCTCGAACCCGTTCGCACTGAGCGACGCCGTGACGTTCGCGTCGCGCCAGACCACCTGGTAGAAGCGGACGCCGCCTTGGACGAGCGTCGCGGCGAACGACTCGTCCCCCAGGCCGGGCTCGTCGATCGGCTGCCAGTCGAGCTGACCTCCCGCGAGGTCCTCGCGAGCCGCGTCCAGGTCGTCCTTCGCGCCGTCGGCGGAAGAGAAGAGATCCGCGCGCGATTCGATCACCAGCGGCCCCTTCGTGTGTTCGGTGCCCGAGCGCCGGTAGCGCGCCTTCCAGCCATCCTCCCGGCCGAATCGCGTGGCGTCCGCACGCTGGCCGCCGGGCGAGTCCGTGAGCCCCTGACGACCTTCGTCGAAGCGAAAGAAGACGCGGGGCAGATCCGACTGCTGGAGCACGAGGCGCGGAAGCTGCTGCCGGGAGACCGAGGCGTCGTCGCCGCCGAAGCTGCACCCGGCTGCGGCCAGAGCCAGCACGAGCAACGACACCGCCCGTCGCACGGGCCAGAGGCTAGAGCACCTAGCCGCCGGGCTGCACGGTGCCGTTCGCGGTCAGCCGGTACCGCGCGTACTCGAAGACCTGCTCGGTCGGCTCGTCGTACGTGACGATCGCGGCGACAACGTCGGCCTTGGAGTCGACGAGCCGGTCGAGCTGCCGCTCGTTCAGCCGGGCGTCGAACCGAGAGTCGAGCCGCAGAGTCGCGCGGCTGACGTTGCCGTGCCCCCGCGAGGAGTAGGCGACGAGCTGCACGGTGAAGCCGTAGACCGGTGTCGGCCGCGCCTGGGACAGCGAGAGCCAGCCGTCGAGCGAGGCGCCGTCGGCGACGGACGAGCCGTTCAGAGTCAGAGCTCGCAGCCAGAAGCCCGGCGGGATCGTGGCCGCGGGGTCATCGGGGTCACCCGGGACCGAGCCGTCGGTGACGTGGCGGAAGGCGAGCAGGATCGACTTCCCCGCGTACGCATTCAGCGAGCAGTGCTCGTTGCGCCAGCCGCCCGAGTAGGCCGTGTAGCCCGGCACGTTCTCCTGCATGACCGGGCGCGAGAACGGGCTGGCATCGCTGCGCGAGCTCGTGCACGGGATGCTCGCGTACGTGTTGCCGCCGTCGGTCGAGACCTGCACGAAGGTGAAGTCCCAGCCTCCGGTCGGATCTTCCTCGACGTTCCACTGCGCCTGGAAGGCGAGGTCGCCGCCTGCGGCGGGCACGCTGAGCGGCCGGACGATCGTGCGATCGAGGTTGTTCCCGGCGCCCGTATAGAGCGCCGCGCCGCCGCCGCCCGGAGGCGCGTCGTCGACCGTCCACTCGACCGGACTGCCCTCGAGCTGGGTCGTGCCGTCGAAGGAGAGGCTGCGCAGGTCGCGTGCCTTCAGGTACCTGCCGCTTCCGTCGCGGAGGCGGACGTAGTCCGAGCCGTTCGGCGCCGCGCCCGGCGTGGAGTACGCGGCCAACGAGTCCCAGTTCACCGACGCGTCGAGCGTCGGTGCGCGGAGCTCCCGCAGATCATCGTCGTGGCCGCCGCCACGGATCGCGTCGTCGAGCGCCATCGAGGCGGCCCAGTCGTGGAGGACGTCGCGGACGTCGGCTCGGCGGCCGAGCGCCTCCTGGACGCCGGCGAGCCCGTTCGCCTGTCCGCGGTGGAGGGCGGTCATCGCGCGCGTCCCGAACCGACCCTGCAGGTACTCCATGAACGTGTAGACGGCGCCGTAGTCGCAGTCCCCGTTCCAGGCGTCGCCGAACAGCGTCAGCGAGTTCTCCGGCCCGTTGTCGGGCCAGACGTCGTTGCCGAGGAAGCACTGGATGTGCCTGTCGAAGCCGAGGCTGGTGGCGGGGAGCGAAGGATCGACGTAGCCGGTGAGCGTCCGCGCCCACTCGGCCAGGCCCTCGTCAACCCAGTCGACCTCGTCGGGGTCGGCGAAGTGCTCGAGCAGGTGCTGGTACTCGTGCGCGAAGACGCCCTCCATCAGCCTGGGGTAGGCGGGCGCGTCGCGGCAGTTGTCCCCGGGCACCGGCTCGTCGGTGGGGCGGGCCCCGGACCGATGGAGCCAGTCGAAGGCGTCGATCGTCATCATGTTCCGGTCGAACAGCGTGTCGAGCGCGGACGAGTAGACACCCACGACGTAGCCGAAGTCCTGGGTGTTGTTCAGGTCGAAGAACTGCTCGTCCCTGACGTTGTCGACGAGCACCACGGTCTTGTCGCCGGCACCCTGCGGGCTGAACGGCGCTCCGACGAGCGCGTTCGAGCCGTCGTGCGGGTCAGGGACGCTGAAGACCTCGGACTCGCGCGGGTAGATCGTGCGGTCGAACTCCTTGACCAGGTCATGGACCTGGGAATCCGTGATCGTCGTACGAACGCCGTTCCGGCAGTCGCCCGCCATGAAGTCGGTGCCGTCGGACTCGGCGCCGGCGAACTCGGACGGGCCCGTCGCGACCCAGACCTCGATCTTCTTGCCCACGCCGCGTAGCTCGAACGCCTTCGGGTAGAGCGTCTCGTTGATGAAGTCAAGGCCGGCCCAAAGGCGGACCTCGCCGGGCCTCGGCTGCGCCGGGGCCGAGAAGCGCTTCAGGCGGGAGGACGTGCGGGCAGTCGGCTTCGAGAGCGAGCCGATGCGGACGAGGCGCCCGCCCGGTTTCGCGAAGCGGAAGGGGAAGTCGGGATTCGTGTAACGGATGCCACCGCGCACGACGCCCGGCTCGACCCCGCCCGCCCGAGTGGGCACGGCTGCGGCCGACGCGCCCGTTCCGGCCAGCACGAGGAGCACCACGGCGGCCAGGAATGGTTTTCTCGGATTGAGCACGGGTTCTCCCAGGCGTCGTGAACGCGGCTACGGATCGCGCCGCCAGGGGCGGCCAAACGACGAGATCCCGTGTGGCACATGCAAATGTCGGCGGGGCACATGGAGGGACTACTCCCTCCACCGAGGGATTCCCGCTTTAAGGGAGGGTTTAGCGGAACGCAGCTGTGCCGCAGGGCCGCACTGCTCGCCCCGAAGACGGCGTCCTCAGTCGCACCCCTGCAACGAGCGACGTCCCGCCAAACCCTTCCCGATTCGAGTTACTGATCGTGCGGTTTGGCCATGGCGCGGTAGTCCAGGGCCTTGTCGAGCGTCTCGTCGTCGACGCCTGCGTCCCGGGCCACGTCGCGGAGCGGACGGCCGCTGGAGGCAGCCTCCTTCACGATCTCTGTCGCCTTGTCGTAGCCGATATAGGGGTTCAGCGCGGTGGCTGCGGACAGGGTCAGCTCCGCATAGTGCTCGGCCCGTTCCCGGTTCGCCTCGATCCCCTCGACGCACTTCTCGGCGAGCAGGCGGGAGGCGGCGGAGAGGAGCCGGATCGACTCGAGCAGGTTCCGGGCGAGCAGCGGCACGAAGACGTTGAGCTCGAAGTGGCCCTGCATCCCGCCGACGGTGATCGCCTGGTCGTTCCCGATCACCTGCGCCGCGACCTGCGTCACGACCTCTGGGATCACCGGGTTGACCTTGCCGGGCATGATCGAGCTCCCCTTCTGGAGCTCGGGGAGGTAGATCTCGCTCAGGCCGGCGCGGGGGCCCGAGCCGAGCCAGCGCAGGTCGTTCGCGATCTTCGTCAGCGAGACCGCAACCGTCTTCAGCGCGCCGGAGGCCTCGACGAGGGCGTCGCGGGCGGCCTGCGCTTCGAACGGGTCGGCAGGCGGGCCGATCGGAAGATCAGTCTCCTCCACCAGCCGCTCGCGAACGCGCTTCGCGAACTCGGGGTGCGTGTTGAGCCCGGTGCCGACCGCGGTGCCGCCGAGCGGGATCTGGCCGACGCGCTCCAGCGTGTCGCGAACGCGCTGCGCACCCTGTCGAACCTGAGCCGCGTAGCCGGAGAACTCCTGGCCGAGCGTGACCGGCACCGCGTCCATCAGGTGCGTCCGCCCGGACTTCACGATGTCGTCGAACTCCTGCGACTTGCGGCCGAGGGCGTTGGCGAGCTGCTCGAGCGCCGGGAGCAGGTCCAGCTCCAGCTGCTCGAGCGCAGCGAGGTGCACCGCCGACGGGAAGACGTCGTTCGAGGACTGGCCCATGTTGACGTCGTCGTTCGGGTGCACGTCCTCGCCTGCGAGGCTCGCGATCACCTCGTTCGCGTTCATGTTCGAGGAGGTGCCGGAGCCGGTCTGGAAGACGTCGATCGGGAACTGGTCGTCGAGCTCGCCCGAGGCGACACGCTCGGCCGCCGCGGCGATCCGCTCGGCCTTGTCGGCGTCCAGCAGGCCCAGCTCGGCGTTCACGCGGGCGGCCGCGCCCTTGATCCGCCCCAACCAGTGGGCGACGGGCGCCGGGATCGGCTCGCCTGAGACCGTGAAGTTGCCTATGGCCTTGCGGGTCTCGTCACCCCAGAGCTCCTTGGGCACAGTCTGCTCGCTCATCCGGCGAGCATAGTCAGCGGCGCCGGCCCCGGCTCACGACGAGGTCGACCTTCGCGCCGCGCGCGAGGCGGAGCCCCGGACGCCGGGACTGCGACACGACTCGCCCCCTCCGGATCCTGCGTGAGAACGCGTGGCCGACGCGGCCGAGCCGGCAATGCCGGCCGGTGAGGAGAACGCGCGCGTTTGCGAGCCTCCGGCCCCGGACGTTCGGCACCACGCACCGCACGACAGCGCCCGGCGGGGTCGGCGGCGTCTCGGTCGGCATGGAGACGCTCTCACAGTCCGTCAGGAGGTCGAGCAGGTCGGCCTCGACCCGATCGGCGCCGTCGCCGCAGTCGACCGAGTCGACTTCGCCGTCACGCGCGAAAACCACGTCGTCACCGCCGCCGGCGATCACGTCGTCCTGTCCGGGCCCGCCGGTCAGCGTGTCGCGAAGGGAGCCGCCGCCGAGCGTGTCGTCGCCTGCACCGCCCGCCACGGTGAACGTCATCGAGAGAACGTCGTCGATCGACGTGCTGTCGTCCCCTGCGTCGAGCTGAAGCACTAGGCGGTCGGGCGGGCGCCCGCAGTCGACGAGATCCGTCCCGCCGTCGGTGCACCGCGCGGCGGCGCCCGCGTCGAAGTCGATCGTGGTCGGCGAGGTCAGGATCGTGAAGCGGCCGGGATCAGCCTCGTCGACATCGACCTCATCGGCGTCGTCCCCGCCCACGAAGACGTAGCGATCAGGCTCGCCGAGCAGCTGGGCAGCCGACGCCGAGCCCGCCAACACGAGCGTCACCGCCGCCATCGCCGCCACCAGGATCCCCCGCATCTGCCTCTGTCACAGCGTGACAGAGAACAGGCGCTACGAGAACAGGACTCTGAGCCGCCGGCGCTCGACCGGCCGGTCTCGCAGCTGGCGGCGGGCGTTCTGCGTCAGGTCGTCCGTGCTCGCCCAGCCCACGTAGCCGCACCGCTGGCACTCACCGGCGTCGACGTGATGCGCCTCGCCCGCGACCACGATCCGCCGAGCACCACACGAAAGGCATTCCACCCGCTTCGTCTCCACCAACCGAAGGTCGGCAGTCATCCATGGCTGACGAATCCCTCGGCCGAGGGAGGCCTAATCCGTGGAGTACTTCGGCTGGACTTTCTCGCCGCGGATCGCGGCGATGGCGTTGTTGGCGGCGATCGCGGCCTCGCCCATCCCGACGGTGATCAGCGTGATCTTCCCCGGGTAGCCCGCGACGTCGCCGGCGGCGTAGACGCCCGGCATCGAGGTCTGGCAGGTCATCGGGTCGACCTTGATCTGGCGCTTGCCCTCGAGCTCGATCTCCCACTCCGCGATCGAGCCGAGGTGGGAGACAAAGCCGAGGAGCGTGATCAGCGCCTGGCAGTCGTGCCGCTCGGACTCACCCGTGGCGGTGTTCTCGATCGTGACTGCCTCGATCGTCCCGTCCCCATGCACCTCCCGGACCTCGTGCGGCGTGAGAATCTTCACGGCGCCCTCGTCCTCCAGACGGCGTGCCTCGTTCATCGACGATTCCAGTGCCCGGAAGCGGTCACGGCGGTGGACGAGCATGATCGGGAGGTCGGCGGTGTCCTGGAGCCCGAGCGTCCAGTCGAGTGCCGAGTCGCCGCCGCCGACGATCACGCAGCGCTTGCCCGCGAACTGTGCCTTCTCGCGCACGACGTAGTGCAGCCCGCGGCCCTGCCAGTCGTCGATCCCTTCGATACCGAGCTTCCGCGGCTCGAATGCGCCGTGGCCGGCGGTGATGATCATCGCCCGGGAGAGGTAGGTGTTCCCCTCGTCGGTGGTGAGGGCGAGCAGGTCCTCGCCGTCCTGCCCGACCCGCTCGAGCGTCTTCGCCTCCTCGCCGAGGCGGACGTCGGCGCCGTACTGGAGCCCCTGCTCGGCGCACATGTCCACGAGCCTCTGGCCGAGGATCTTCGGGAACCCGGCGACGTCGTAGACGTGCTTCTCCGGGTAGGTCGCGGCGACCTGACCGCCGATCTGCTCGAGCGACTCGACGATCCGCACCGTGCCGTCGCGGTGGCCGACGTAGTAGGCGGCCGAGAGCCCCACGGGCCCGGCGCCCAGGATGGTCACGTCGACGACGCCGTCGGTCTCAGCCACGGGCACGAAGACTAGTAACGAGAAGTGGAGCTAGGAAGGTTAGTGCGAGCAGCCGGAACCGCAGCCGGGCGCCCCGCCCGGGTCCTCGCCGTCCTCGACCTGGAAGGAGTGGCCGCAGCCGCACGAGGCGACGACGTTCGGGTTGTTGATCGCGAAGCCGCCCTGGAGCCCGTCGACGAAGTCGATCTCGGTGCCCTGGAGGTACGGCGCGCTGTACGGGTCGACGACGATCCGGACCCCGTTGGCCTCGAGCTCGTGGTCGCCCTCCATGGCGCCGCGGTCGAAGCCGAGCGCGTACTCGAACCCGGAGCACCCTCCGCCCTGCACGGCGATGCGCAGGACCGACGCCTCGCCGTCAGGCTCCTCCGCGCCGAGCTCCTTGATCTTGGCGGCGGCGGCCTCGGTCAGCGAGACGAGCGTGATCGGGCGCTCTGTGAGTTCCATCTGCGGGCCATCGTAGCAGCGTGCCCGGCGGCCGCGTCCCCCGTCGGAGTGGGCTCGGAGCAGGGACTTTGTAACAACTGCTTCAGGCTTTGTTGAGCCGTTTGCCAGCGCGTTCGTGACACGTCGAGAAGGGTGTAGTGTTCGCGCCGACGTGGGGCCCGTGGGGGCATGCAGCTGTGCTCGATGACTGGCTGCCGTTTCTGATCTACGGCGCGATGGCCGTCGCCATCCCGCTCTCGATGGTGGCGATGTCGTTCGCCTTTGCAACGCGGCCCGTCACCGCCAACCGAACGCGCAAGATCCCATTCGAGTCCGGCGTCTCGCTGGGGCCGCCGAACGTCCAGCGCTTCACGATCAGCTTCTACCTGACGGCGCTCCTCTTCATCGTCTTCGACATCGAGATCGTCTTCCTCTACCCGCTCGCCGTCGTGCTCGAGCCGCTCGGCTGGTTCGGGTTCTGGGAGCTCGCCTTCTTCATCGGGATCCTCGCGCTCGCGTACGTCTACATCTGGCGGAAAGGGGCGCTCGAATGGCGCCGGTGAACGGGAACGGTGGCGACGGCGCGCCACGCAAGCGGCTGAAGGACTACGGCCTGCGCTCGGAGCGGCTGCTGATGCGCAAGCCGGAGGAGCCGGCGGTGATCGAGCAGGAGCTTGGAAACCTCGAGGAGAAGCTGCTGCTGACGACGGTGGAGAAGGCCGTCGCCTGGTCGCAGGGCTACTCGATCTGGCCCGCGACCTTCGGGCTTGCCTGCTGCGCGATCGAGATGATGTCGATCGTCACCTCGCGCTATGACAGCGCCCGCTTCGGCGCCGAGGTCTTCCGCTCCACGCCGCGCCAGGCCGACCTGCTGATCGTCTCCGGCCGGGTCGCGCACAAGATGGCGGCGCCGCTCCGCCAGATCTACGACCAGATGCTGGAGCCCAAGTGGGTGATCGCGATGGGCGCCTGCGCCTCGTCCGGCGGGATGTTCAACAACTACGCGATCCTCCAGGGCGTCGACAAGATCGTCCCGGTGGACATCCACGTCCCCGGCTGTCCGCCCCGCCCCGAGGCGCTGCTCGAGGGGATCGTCCGGCTCCAGGAGAAGATCCACGCCGGCGTCCCGCCCGCCTACGAGATCCGCGGGGTTGCCTCCTGACCTTCGAAGGCGTCCCCGGCCTCGTCGAGCGCCGCGACGAACACGGCGAGACGACCCTGGTCGTCGACCCGGCGCGCCTGACGGAGGCCTGCGTCCACCTCCGCGACGTCGAGGGCTTCCGCTTCCTCTCCGACATCACCGCCGTCGACTATCTCGGCTGGGGGAACCGCGGCGTCGCGGGCTACTACGGGACCCTGTCCGGGCGCGACCTCAATTTCCCGGGCGGGACGGGCGGCGCGACCGGCTCGCAGGGCTTCGCGCGCCTGCCGCGGCCGAAGCCGAAGCGCTTCGCCGTCAACTACCACCTGCTCGCGCTGCGCGACGGCGCCCCGCGGGTCCGCGTCCAGATCTTCCTCGACGACGGCCAGTCCGTGGCGACGGTGATCCCGGTCTGGCCGACGGCCGACTGGCACGAGCGGGAGGCGTGGGACCTGATGGGGATCCGGTTCGAGGGCCACCCGAACCTGACCCGGATCCTGATGGAGGACGACTGGGAGGGACACCCTCTGCGCAAGGACTATCCGATCGGCGGCGAGCCCGTCCGCTTCTCGGACGAGGTTTAGTGGCTCTCGTCGAGCGCCCGCAGCTCTACGAGGGGACGCACATCCCGTCGCCGACCCCGACGGTGTTGGAGGTGCCGGAGCAGCTCCGCGGCTCGGGGAACCTGCTCCAGGTCAACTTCGGTCCGAACCACCCTTCCACGCACGGTGTTCTCCGCCTGATCATCGACCTGAACGGCGAGCAGGTTGTCGGCCTGAAGGCCGTGATCGGCTACCTCCATACCGGCTTCGAGAAGAACATGGAGGCGAAGTCGTGGTGGAAGGCGATCACGTATGCGCCGCGGATCGACTACGTCTCCTTCCAGGCGAACGAGTTCGTCTTCGTCCTCGCCGTGGAGCAGCTCCTTGCGATGGAGGCGCCGGCGAAGGCGACCTGGATGCGGACGCTCCTGAACGAGCTCAACCGGATCCACTCGCACCTCGTGTGGCTCGGAACCGCTGCCCTCGAGCTCGGCGCGATCTCGGTCTTCTGGTACGCGTTCCGCGAGCGCGACACGATCCTCGACCTGTTCGAGCTGGTCTCTGGGACGCGCATGCACACGCGCTACTTCCAGGTCGGCGGGCTCGCCGAGGACATCCCGCTCGGCTTCTACCCGGAGTGCCGGAAGTTCGTCGACTACATGCCGAAGGCGATCGACGACTACGAGGCGCTCCTCTCGCGCAACGAGATCTGGCTCGAGCGGACGCAGGGCATCGGGCTGCTCTCCGCCGACGACGCGATCGCGCTCGGGCAGTCCGGCCCGGTGCTGCGCGCGTCCGGCGTCGACTGGGATCTCCGCAAAGCGTCGCCGTATCTCGCCTACGGCGAGGTCGACTTCGACATCCCGGTCTACCCGGAGGGCGATGTCTACGCGAGGTACCGCGTGCGCATGGACGAGATGCGCCAATCCGTGCGGATCGCGGAGCAGTGCCTCGACCGGCTCGAGGGCATGAAGGACGACCCGTGGACGTCGGACGACCGGAAGATCGTGCTCCCACCGCGCGAGGAGCTCCACACCTCGATGGAATCGCTGATCCACCACTTCAAGCTCGTCACCGAGGGCTACCGCGTGCCCGAGGGGGAGGTCTACGTCGCAGTCGAGTCGCCCCGCGGCGAGCTCGGGTGCTTCGTCGCCTCCGAGGGCGGTCCGCGACCGTGGCGGGTGAAGTTCCGCGCCCCATCGTTCGTCGCGCTCGAGGCGACGGCGACCTGCATGCAGAACGCGCTCGTCGCCGACCTGATCGCGATCGTCGGCTCGCTCGACACGGTCATGGGCGAGGTCGACCGGTGAGGATCCCGCCCGCCGACTACGTCGAGGAGGTTCACCGCCTGCGGGCCCGGTACCCGAGGGGCCGCTCGGCGATCATGGGCGCGCTCAGGCTCGCGCAACGGCGCCACAAGGGCTGGCTGCCGCCGGAGGCGCTCGAGGAGGTCGCCTACGCCATGGACGTCACGCCCGCGCACGCGCAGGCGGTCGCGTCCTTCTACGACATGTACAACCTCGAGCCGGTCGGCCGGCACATCGTCGAGGTCTGCACGAACCTGTCCTGCGCGCTCGTCGGAGCGCAGCAGGTGGTCGACGCCCTCGAGGAGCAACTCGGGATCCCGCCCGGCGAGACGTCCGACGACGGCGAGGTCACGTTCCGGCTCGTCGAGTGCGCCGGCGGCTGCGGCTCCGCGCCGGTCGTGAT
Organism: Gaiellaceae bacterium; assembly: GCA_035605555.1. GTDB lineage: Bacteria > Actinomycetota > Thermoleophilia > Gaiellales > Gaiellaceae > JACDAN01. Next base: position 3,499 of record DASTHD010000084.1, on the reverse strand, counting down.
CGTGGACGGCCGCTACAAGGAGCCGACGCGACCCGAGGACGTGCCCGGCCTGGTCGAGCAGGTGCGGAGCGGCGCCGGTGGCTGAGCTGACCGTCCTCACCGGGGTCGAGACGCGCGACCTGACGAAGCTCGACGAGTACCGCGCGATCGGCGGCTACGGAGCGCTCGAGCTGGCGCGCGAGATGGAACCGCAGCAGATCGTGGAAACCGTCACGGAGGCAACCCTGCGCGGCCGCGGCGGCGCAGGTTTCCCGATGGGCCGGAAGCTGAGCCTCGTTCCGCCGCCGGAGAAGCGGCCGGGCCCCGCCTACGTCGTCGCCAACGCGGACGAGTCCGAGCCTGGGTCCTTCAAGGACCGGGAGATCTTGAGCCGAGCTCCCCACCGCTTCATCGAAGGGTGCCTGATCGCCGCCCACGCGATCCAGTCGCAGAACGTCTTCGTCTACATCCGCGGCGAGTACCTGGCGGAGTACGAGGTGCTCAACGGCGCGGTCGAGGAGGCGCGCGACGCCGGCGTGCTGGGCGACGTCGACGTCCTCGTACACCGCGGCGCCGGCGCGTACATCTGCGGCGAGGAGACGGCGCTCCTCGAGTCGCTCGAGGGAGACCGCGGCCAGCCGAGGCCGCGGCCGCCGTTCCCGCCTGTCGCCGGCCTCTATATGGAGGCGACGCTGATCAACAACGTCCAGACGCTCGCCAGCGTCCCGGCGATCCTCCAGCTCGGCGTTGAGCGCTACAAGGAGCTCGGCGCCGAGTCCGCGCCCGGGACCGTCGTCTACTCGCTCTCCGGCAACGTCAACCGACCCGGGAACTACGAGCTCCCGCTCGGGACCACGCTGCGGGAGCTGATCTTCGAGCACGGCCACGGGGTCGCGGAGGGTCGCGCGCTCAAGGCGATCATCCCCGGCGGCTCGTCGGTGCCGGTCTTCACGCCCGACCAGCTCGACGTCGCCCTCGACTTCGACTCGGTGCAGGCGGCCGGCTCGTACCTCGGGTCCGCGGCGATCATCGTCGTCGACGAGCGCGCCTGCATGGTGCAGCTCGCCCTGCGAGCGGAGAAGTTCTACATGCACGAGTCGTGCGGCAAATGCACGCCCTGCCGGGAGGGGACGCGCTGGCTCGTCCAGCTGCTCGAGAAGATCGAGGCCGGAGACGGAACGCAGGACGACTTCGATCTCTTCGTCGACGTCTGCGACCGGATCGAGGGCAAGTCGCTCTGTGCACTCGGCGACTTCGCGGTCTGGTGCGTCGCGAGCTACGCGGAGAAGTTTCGCGACGAGTTCCAGCGTCACATCGACGAGGGGCGCTGCCCATTCGGCGGCCATTCCTCCGTCGACGGCGTCGTCGCGCCGTCAGACCAGCACACCCACTCGGCGATGGCGGAGGTGCCGGCGTGAGCTCGGTCGAGCTCGTGACCGTCACGATCGACGGCGTCGAGGTGCAGGTGCCGAAGGGCACCGGCGTCGTCGAGACAGCGGCCGCCGCCGGGATCGAAATTCCGGTCTTCTGCTACGAGCCCCGGCTGGGACCGCCCGTCGGCGCCTGCCGCATGTGCCTCGTGGAGGTCGAAGGCATCCCCAAGCTGCAGACGGGGTACACGATGACCGCGACCGACGGGCTGGTCGTGCGGACGGCCGCCGCTTCCGAGAGGGCCGCGGACGGCCAGGAGGCGACACTCGAGTTCATCCTCGTGAACCACCCGCTCGACTGCCCGGTCTGCGACAAGGGCGGCGAGTGTCCGCTCCAGGATCTGACGTTCCGCTGGGGGCCGGGAAACACGCGGATGCGATTCCCGAAGCTGACGATGGACAAGCCGATCCCGGTCAGCCCGCTGATCGCGCTCGACCGGGAGCGCTGCATCCTCTGCTACCGCTGCACTCGATTCTCCTCGGACGTCGCCGAGGACGGTCAGCTCGTGGCGCGGAACCGGGGCGCCCGCTCCGTGATCGCCACCTTCGAGGACGAGCCCTACCGCGGCCGCTTCTCCGGCAACGTGATCGAGCTCTGCCCAGTCGGCGCCCTGACCTCGACGACCTACCGCTTCGACGCGCGGCCGTGGGAGATCCAGAACGTCCCATCGGTGTGCGGCATGTGTCCGGTCGGGTGCAACATCGCCGCCACGACGCGGGAGGGCCGCGTCAAGCGGATCCTCTCGCGGAACCACCCCGAGGTCGACGGCGGCTGGCTCTGCGACAAGGGGCGCTTCGCGTACGGGCACCTCGCCGCCCCGGACCGGGTCGTCGACCCGCTGGTGCGCCGGGCGCGCCGCTACGACGAGCTCTCCTGGGACGAGGCGATCGACGAGGCCGTCGGCATGCTCCAGGCGGCCGAGGGGCGGATCGTCACGGCGCTGTCGGGGTCCGAGACGGTCGAGCTCGCCTACGCGCTCGGGAAGATCGTCCGCCAGGGCCTCGGCTCGGACTGCGCCGTACTGCCCGAGGAGGTCTCGACCGAGCTCGATGCCGCGCGCGCGCCGCTCTCGAGGATCGGGCAGGCGGACGTCGTCGTGATCCTCGGCGACGAGCCCGTCGCGGAACGCGCGCCGATCGTCGACCTCTGGGTGAGGCTGGCGCGGCGGAACGGCGCGGAGATCCTCTACGACCTGGACGAGGCCCGCATCCGCTCGGCGGAGCGGCCCGTGCTGATCTGGTCGGGTGAAGGGCGCGGCGGCGCTGAAGTCGCCCGGCTCGCGACCTCGTTCGGCTGCCCCGGCTACTTCCTGCCGCGCACCGCGAACGGTCGCGGCGCGGCCGACGCCTGGGCCGCGTCGAGCGACGGCGAGGCGGAGAACCCGGATCCGATCGGGTTGCTGATCATCTCCGGCGACGAGGCCGCTGCCAACCCCTACGTGCGCGCCATGGCCGAGCGCGCCGAGGCCGTGCTCGCGATCGCGATGTTCCGCCGGCCGCTCGCGGGAATCGCCGACCTGATCCTGCCCGGGACGAGCTACCTCGAGCGCGACGGCACCTACGTCAACCTCGAGGGGCGTTTGCAGCGACTGCGGCGCGCCTCGATCCCGCCCGCGCCGGACGAGCTGGCCGTGCTGTCGAGGATCGGCGCCGGGATCGGCGTCGAGCTCTCGCCGTACCCGTCCCTCGTCTTCGACGAGGTCTCGGCGATCGCCTTCGGCGGCCGGCCCTACGGCGAGGTCGGCGAGGAGGCCGAGCTTCCACAACCCGTCCCCGCGGGCCAGGTTCCCGCGCCTGGCACCGAGACAGGGCCCGGCGAGCGGGTGGAAGGGCCAGGGCTCCGCCTGGTGACCTACAAGCCGCTCTTCTCCGGCCCGGCCGTGGAGCGCGTGTCCGAGCTGGAGTTCCAACGGCCCGAACCGGACGTGGAGCTGACGCCGGACGACGCGCAGCGGCTCGGCGTCCTCAACGGCCAGGAGGTCACGATCCGCTCGAACGGGACCACCGTGCAGCTCCGCGCCCGGCTCGCCGAGGACCTCTCGCGCGGCGCGGCGCGGATCGCCGAAGACTTCGCCGCCGGACTGGAAGGC